>JAHCBC010000002.1:900000-1134784 GCA_019634595.1 Akkermansiaceae bacterium | reverse complement strand
GGAAGCTTCCTGCGCGTGGGCAAACCACGGGGGCGCGAGGAAGAGAAAAAGAAGGGGGAGGGGTTTCACAATAAGAGGGAGTGATAATGAGGAGCCGTCAGATCAAGTGTTCGATTTCGAACATCAACCCGCTTTTCAGCAATCCATTAAAATCAGGCTAACAGCCACGCAATCTTAGCGTCAATGGTTTTCCTTCATTCCCTTGGATTATACGCAAAGCGACACATCTCCCAAGGGAGATAAGATCTCCCCCTTGGAGGAAATCAGTCAGATCCGGCAAGCCTTCGCAAAAGTTCTTGCCACAAGACGGCTGCGCAAACGGTGGTCGCAAGTCGAATTGGGCGGACACAGTGGCTTGGATAACAGCTATATCTCCCGATTGGAGAAAGGGCAGATGACTCCAACCCTCGACGTGATGCTCCGATTGTCGAAAGCGTTTGAGATTGTCCCGGAGCGCTTGATGAAAGAAGTTCGCATCGAACTGGAGAACCTGAAGGGCTGAATCAATCCGCCCCCCTCAGCCCCTGCTGAGGGCGAAAATCACGGCAATGACCGTGATGACGGCCAGCACGGCGAAGAAGATCTTCACCCAGCTCAGCGGATGCTCCCCGGCCATGTTGCCGGTGAAGCCGTTGACCACCACCTGGAACGACTTCGAGCCATAGGTGTAGGAGGCAAGCCAGACGGGGACGAGGATGTGCTTGAAGGTGCGGCTGCTGTAGTTCGTGGAAACACGGAGTCCGCGCTGGGTATCGCCCGGCACGGCCCGCTCGCAGATGCGGTACATGGTGGCGTCCATCTGGGAGCGGTTGGTTTCGGAGGCTTTCCTGAGATCGACCTGGTAGCGCTCCACGGTCCATCCGCGGACAAAAGCGGGTTCGTAGGGCTTGAGCTGGTCGGTGGTGGGGAATGGCTCGACTTTCCGCAGGAGCTTCAGGTGGACACCGACGGTGCCGGGGACGAGGTCGTCATCGAAGAAATTCGCCTGGTGACCGGAGCAACTTTCCCAGCGGGTGCGGCGTTCCCGGCGGGTGCCGCCTTTCCCGTCACTCACGGAGACGTAGTAGTAATAGCCGGCCTCCGCCGACCAACTGGAGCTGGCATGGGCGTCGAAGGTCCAGTAGGGCAGGTAAATGCCGTGGAGGGTGTCGGTCAGCGCCGCCTTTTTCAGCTTGTTCGGGGCGAACCACCGGGAGCCATACCACTGCCGCAGCTTGTCCCGGACCTGGGTGGCGGGGATGACGACGGGCAGCAGGCTCTCCGGGGTGATGACGTCCTGCATGGACTCCACCGGGACGATGGAGGGGGAGCCGCAGAAGTCGCAGCGCTGGGCGGCGCGGGTGGGATCGAAGATGCTGATGGCCTGGCAGCTCTCGCATTTCACCGATTTTTTCTCCTCCTTCAGCCCGCGCGCCTCCGCGGGGACCATGGCCAGCGCCTCTTCCAGAGGATGTTCCCGGATGGCCGCGCCGATCTGGTCCTGCCCCGGAGTCCACGGCAGGACGGTACCACAGTACGGACAGGCGAGCGCCTGCTTCGACGGGTTCCACTCCGCATCCCCGCCACATTCCGGGCAGGGATGCTTTCTCAGCGCGCTGACTTCGGCCATACCGACTTATTCCGCAAGGAACGCGTCGATGGCCGCACGGGAAATGCGGTAGGCGGATCCGATTTTCTTGCCCTTCAGGTCACCGGCATCAACGGACGCGATGACGTCCGCCTCGGTGACCCCCAGAAGCTCGGCGGCCTGGGCGGGTGAGAGGAGATCCGGCGCGGCCTGGGCGGCCACGGCTGCCGCGGCACCCGGGAGTGGCGGCGGACCGGACATGGACTTCATCATTTCCTGGGCGAGGCCGAAGCCCATGGCCATCTGCGCGGCATCCGCGCCGCTGCCACCACCACCGCCGCCGCCCTTGGTCATGGACTCGGCGAGCTGGAACTTCACGTAGTCGTTCAGGTTGCCGATGGCGGACATGCTGGAGCGCTTGTCGATGGCGGCCTCCACTTCCGGCGGGACGGAAATGTTCTCAATGAGGAAGGTGGTGACCTCGAGGCCGTACTTGGAGATGACCTGCGGGTTGATGAGCGGCAGCAGGGAGTCCCCCAGTTCCGTGTAGCGGGCGGCGAGGTCCAGCGCGGGCACGCCGCAGGCGGCGAGGGCGTTGCTGAAGATGCTGACGATGCGGGAGCGCATGGTGTCCGCGAACTCATCCAGGCGGAAATGGTGATCCGTCCCGGCCACTTCACGCAGGAAGGTGGGAGCGTCCACGATCCGGAAATCGAAGGTGCCGAAGGCCCTCAGGCGGACCGCGCCGAAGTCCTTGTCCCGCAGCATGATGGGGTTCGCGGTGCCCCACTTGTTGCCGGTGAAGAGGCGGGTCGTGACGTAATAGACGTCCGCCTTGAACGGAGACTGGAATCCATACTTCCACCCCTTGAGCTTGGTCAGGACGGGGATGTTGTCGGTGACCAGCGAGTGTTTGCCGGGGCCGAAGGTATCGCCGTATTGGCCGAGATAGACGAACTGGGCCTGCTGGCTTTCGCGGACGATGAGCTGCGCGCCGTTTTTGATCGCCTTGTCATTGTCAGGGAAGCGCCACGCGAGGGTGTCGCGCGAGTCGTCCGTGAATTCGATGATCTCCAGCAGCTCCCCTTTGATGAATCCGAGAATGTCCATGGTTTTGGTTTTGAACGTTGGGGACAGATAAGGATTTCCCGTGATGGGTGAGAAGGAAAATCCCATTCCCTTACAAACAATCGGGAGCTTTCAACCCCGGACGAGACGTCACTCCAGACCGCGCTCGTTCACCTCGTCCTCATCCCAGCCGAGGTAGTGGCCGAGTTCATGGAGGAAGGTGGTGCCGACCTCGTCACGGAAGTCCTGTTCGTCCTCCTCCACCCATTCCCAGATGTTCTCCACGAAGATGCGGATCCGGGGCAGATCCTCCGGCGAAGGCTCATCAAGCAGACAGACACCCTCAAAGAGACCCAGCTCATCCCCCGCCAGCTCCGTGTCGAACGCGCCGTGGCCGGGCTTCGCTTCGAAAGTGATCACGCATTTTTCCGCCGCTTGCTGCACTTCCGGAGGAAGGATGCGGACGACCGCCTTCACTTCCTCATCCGCCCACTCGCTCAGCGTTTCAAATTCCATGCCCCGCTCTACGGGATTTCCGGATGGGATTCAATCAAAGGATGATCACCCGCCCCACGATCGTGCTATGCCGCGCCCCCTTGTAGATCGGGCGAAACCGGGCTTTATTCTGAAAGGCACGCCGCCTGCGACACGTAGTGGCAGCGCGCGTTTTTCCAATGAGATTCCTGACTCCCAGCACCTTCGCAGTCGCCGCCATCTTCATGGCAGGCCTGCCCCTGCATGCCCAGGACCCCGCCCCAAAGGAAGGCGCGCCCGCACCTGCTCCTGCCGCAACTCCAGCACCGGCTCCAGCACCCGCTCCAGCACCGGCTCCAGCACCGGCTCCAGCACCGGCTCCAGCACCGGCTCCAGCACCGGCTCCAGCACCGGCTCCAGCACCGGCTCCAGCACCCGCTCCAGCACCAGCACCCGCTCCAGCACCCGCTCCAGCACCCGCTCCAGCACCCGCTCCAGCACCCGCTCCAGCACCCGCTCCAGCACCGAAGCCCGAGGCAGCCGCCGTCCATCCCGGAAAGATCATCTGGGAAAAACACTGCGTGGAGTGCCACGGCCAGAACGGAGAAGGGGTGAAGAACAAATATGACGACCCCCTCCATGGCGACAGGACGCTGGCGTCCCTCGCCAAGCGCATCGACCGGACCATGCCGGAGGATGAGGAGGAGCTTCTGGATGCGGAGCAGTCCGCCCAGGTGGCCGACTACATCTACCATGCGTTCTACTCCGAGGCGGCTCGGGAAAAGTCCACCCCACCGGTCAAGCAGAGCTTTTCCCGGCTCACCGCCGCCCAGTTCAGGAACTCGGTGGCGGATCTGTTCGCCGACTTCCAGCCGGTATGGTCGAAGGAGCGCGGCCTGAGCGTCCGCTTCACCAGCAAGGGAGTTACCGCCCTCCAGGGCATGGGCGGAGGCCGCAACACCGTCATGCGGAAGGACGGGCGCATTTCCTTCAACTGGGGCGAGCAAAGCCCGGTCCCGGAGGTCCTGCCGAGCGACGAATACTCCTCCAGATGGGAAGGCTCGGTCATCGCCGAGGAAACCGGCGTGTATGAGTTCGTCATCAAATCCCAGAACGGGGTCCGGCTCCACGTCAACAACTGGCGCGACCCCATCATCGACGGCTGGGTCAGCTCCGGACCGGACATCCGGGAGGAAAAAGGCACCATCTTCCTGCTCGGCGGCCGCTCCTATCCAATCATCCTCGAGCACTTCAAGTTCAAGGAAAAGGCGTCCTCCATCGAACTGCTCTGGAAAGCACCGAACGGCGTGCTGGAGATCATCCCCCAGCGCAATCTGGTCCCCTACTCAACGCGGGAAACCCTTGTGGTTTCCACGCCATTCCCGGCGGACGACTCCAGCGACGGCTATCCCCGTGGCACCTCCATCTCGAAGGCCTGGTTCGACTCCGTCACCAACGCCTCCATGAGCGCCGCCGACGTCATCGCGGAGCGCCTCGATTCGTTCATGTGGACGAAAAAGGACGACCCGGAGCGGATCCCCAAGATCAAGAGCTACTTCCGTGGCGTCGCCTCCATCGCCTTCCGCCAGAACCTCTCCGACGAGGAATACAACTCCCTCATCGAAGCCCGCTTCGCCGCGACCCCGGACAAACCGGACATCGCCATCAAGCGAGTGGTGCTGGCGATCCTGACCTCCCCGCGGTTCCTCTACCCATCCGCCTCCGAGGAGGAAAAACCGAGCCAGCAGGTCATCGCCTCCCGCCTCGCGCTGACCATGTGGGACTCCGTCCCCAGCCGGGACCTGTTCCGCAGGGCGAACGAAGGCAAGCTCGGCACCCAGGAGGAGATCCGCTCCTACGCAAACGGCATGCTGTGGGACCCACGGGCAAAGGAAAAACTCCACGGCTTCTTCCACCATTGGCTGGAAATGAAGGACATCCACAACATCGCCAAGGATTCGAAGACCTATCCGGATCTCAACGAAGCGGTGCTCTCCGATCTCCGCCGCTCGCTCACCTTCTTCATCGATGACATCGTCTGGAACGATTCCGGCGACTACCGGAGGCTCCTGAGCGCGGACTACATGGTGCTCAACGACCGGCTCGCCGCTTTCTACAAGAAAGATCCCGTCGGCCCTGACTTCAAGAAAGTGGCCTTCGAGGGCAGCCAGCGCGCCGGGGTGCTGACCCATCCCTACCTGCTGACCTCCTTCGCCTACTTCAAGGACACCTCGCCCATCCACCGTGGCGTTTTCCTGACCCGCAGCATCGTAGGCCGCGCGCTCAAACCCCCGCCGGAGGCCGTGGAGTTCAAGGACGCCCACTTTGACCCGAGCTGGACCATGCGTGAAAAGGTGACGGACGCCACCCGCTCCGCCGCGTGCATGGGCTGCCACTCTGAGATCAACCCCCTTGGCTTCGCCCTCGAGCAGTATGACGCCGTCGGCCGCTGGCGGGAAATGGACAACAACAAGCCGATCAACACGGCCAGCGATTACCCGGACGACAACGGCGGCACCATCCGCATCGCCTCGCCGAAGGACATCGCCGCCTTCGCCATCGGCAGCGACACCGCGAAGAAGACCTTCATCAAGCACCTCTTCCACCACACCAACAAGCAGCCGCTGGCCGCCTTCGGCAAGGATACCGAGAAGAATCTCGTCCAAAAGTTCGCCGAGCGGGGCTATAATGTGCGGGACATGCTGGTGGAGTCCGCCCTCATCGCGACGACCCAAGGCATGCAACCTGCTCCGCCGAAAGAAACCGCCTCGAACTGAACGAATCCCATCACTTTCCTGGAATAAACCACCGGCTCACGCCTCCCAACCGTTCCCATCACTTTTTCACCGCCCCACCCGCCATGACCTCCATCCCACGCCGCGATTTCCTCCGCCACCTCGGTATCTCCGCCGCAGCCCTGCCCTTCATTGGCGGACTGGGCAGCCTCTATGGCAACCAGGGTGCAGCACCGCGCAAGAAGCGGCTGGTGATCATGTTCTCCCCGAACGGCACGGTTCAGGAGAAATTCTGGCCGGACGCGGTGGGCAATGATTTCCAGTTCAAGTCGATCCTTGAGCCGCTCGCCCCGTTCCGTGACAAGACCCTCCTCCTGAAGGGCGTCTATAACAAGATCCAGGGTGACGGCGACCGCCACATGCGCGGCATGTCCTGCCTCCTGACCGCGACGGAACTCGCCCCCGGCAACATCCAGGGTGGATCCGACACCCCGGCCGGCTGGGCCAGCGGCATCTCCATCGACCAGGAGATCAAGAATTTCCTCCAGGGCAAGGCGGAGACGCAGACGCGCTTCGGCTCGCTGGAGTTCGGCGTGGCCGTGCCAAAGCGCGCGGACCCATGGACCAGGATGTCCTATGCCGGCGCCAACAAGCCCGTCGCCCCGATCGACGATCCTTCCCAGATGCTCGGCAAGCTGTATGGCAAGATGCAGGACAAGGAGGGTCTCGTCAGCGTGCTCGATCACGTGAGCGGCGACCTCAAGCGCATTTCCACCAAGCTCAGCAGCGAGGACCGTGCCCTGCTGGATGAGCACATGAACCTGGTGCGCGAGATGGAGGGCGAGATCGCCCGCCAGAGCCAGCAGAAGGACATGGGCCACCCGATGCCGGAGATCGACCCGACCATCGAGCTGGTCAACGACAATACGCCGCAGATCTCCCGCATGCAGATCGACCTGCTGGTGAACTCCTTCGCCAACGACATGGCCCGCGTGGCCACGCTGCAATACATGCGCTCCGTGGGTGAGGCCCGCATGAACTGGCTGGGCGTGCAGGAAGGCCACCACACGCTTTCCCACGAGCCGGACAACAACGCGGACGCGCAGGCGAAGCTGGAGAAGATCAACCTCTGGTTCGCCGGAGAGTTCGCCTACCTCGCGAAGCGCCTGGCCGACACTCCCGAGCCTGGCGGACAGGGCAGCATGCTGGACAACACGCTGCTCGTCTGGACCAATGAACTCGGCAAGGGCAACAGCCACACCCTGGACGACATCCCGATGGTGCTCCTCGGCGGTGGCGGCGACTTCACCATGGGCCGTTCGCTAGTGCTGGACAAGGTGCCTCACAACCGCCTGTGGATGACCATCGCCAAGGCCATGGGCCACGATCTCCAGAGCTTCGGCAACACGGCGCTGTCAGATGGCGGCGCGCTGGACTTGGTTTCCTGACCTCAGTCACCGGCTGATCGGCCCAAGGCCGGCCACCAGAGCTTGTCACTCTTCCGTAGCGATGGATGTGCCATCACGACGAGGTGAATGGTTGCGATTTTCCGCCACCAATGTGCCACGGATGGTATGATATTCCCTATGGCTCCGTGGCTTTCAGACGGAAAAATAACGGCCCGTGGGGCGGAGCGGCGACTTCGATCTCCACCATTTCCCAATCGCCACCGTCTTGAATGATCTTGCTGGCGAGGATGCTCGCCTGGTTCCATGAATCTAGGGCGGAGGAAATCTGTGGCGCGAGGGTGACACCAGGTGCATTTTTCGCACGGCGGTAGCGGAAGGTGGCGCGGTTGCCGGCGGGAGGCTTGGCGAGAGCGGGGAGATCCCCGGGCACGGCGGAGAGCGGATTGCGGCCCATCGCGTAGGAGAGCAGATTCGGCAGGTCGAGCGGGCCGTTGCGATCATTCGGGCCGCGTTTGTCGGCGGGCAGACTGGCCAGCACAGGCCATGAGGAGAAGCCGGTCCCCGGTACCCCCAGCCTCACACACGGGTAGCCTCTCCACGTACCCTGCGTGAAACCGGTCGATCCCTGATAGTAGTAAACGGTGAAGCCGGCGGCGGCGTTGGAGAAAATGTTGTTGCTGTAAAAGTAGGGAGCGTTCCCTTGGAAGATGGCGGCGGTCAGGGCCGTGCAGCCGGCAAACGCCCCCGACCAGATTTCCCTCACGCTGGAGGGAATGGTCACACTCGTCAGACTCGTGCAGTTGCGGAATGCGTCCGTCGCGATGTACGTCACTCCGGAAGAGATCGTCACGCTCGTCAGGCTGGTGCAGTTCCAAAATGACTCCTGCGCGATGTGCACCACTCCGGAGGGGATCGTCACACTGGTGAGGCTCGCGCAGTTACGAAACGCATCCCGCTCGATACTTGTCACACTGGAGGGGATCGTCATACAGGTCAGTGCCGTACAACCGGAGAACGCTCCCTCCCGGATTCCGGTCAGGCTGGAGGGGATCGTCACATTGGTCAACGCAGTACAGCCTGAAAACGTCCACCCCCATATGTCGGTAACGCCGGGAGGAATCTCCATGCTGGTCAGCCTGACACAACCCGAAAAAGCAGCCGTCCCAATGTGCGTCACTCCTGAAGGAATAGCCACGTTAGTGAGGCCCGTGCAGTCCGCAAACACTGCTTCAGCCATACTTGTCACGCTGGAGGGAATCGTCACATCAGTCAGACCCGTACAGCCCGAGAAAACGTAAGCTTCGATGCTCGTGACTCCGGACGGAATTGCCACGCTGGTCAGGCCCGTACAGTTTGAAAATGCAAACGATTGGATTCTCGTCACGCTCGAAGGAATCATTATGCCAATCAAGCTCACACAATTACGAAACGCCATCGGCCCGATATTTGTCACACCTGAACCAATCGTCACACTGGTCAGGTTCTTGCAGTCGAGAAACACCGAATCTCTAATGATCGTCACGCTGGAGGGAATCGTGACGCTCCATATTGAACACAGACCGGAAAACGCGTGACGATCGATTTCTCTGACGGGTAACCCTGCAATCACCCCCGGGATGACCACCGCACCGCCGTCACCATAATAGCCGGTGATGGTGACGAATGTTCCATTACTGCGGTAGTTGAAACCACCGGATTGTTGCGCAAAGAGGACGCCTCCCTTGAAGAAAAAGCTGAAGAACAGGATCAGGCGGAGGGCAAAGCTACCTAGGCCCTTCAAAAGCAAGGAGGGAACCCTCGTGGTTGGGGATGAGATCATATTGGGAGCGGTCGGGGATGCGTCCTTCCTAGGGCATTACGACCCAGCCTCTCCATCGTGACAAATTTGCGGAAAAATCTGGGAGAGCATCTCCCTTCCACCCGTCATTTCCGGTATTGGTTCGGCGTCATCCCGTGGCTGCCGCGGAAGTCGCGGCAGAAGTGGGAGACATTCCTGTAGCCCACCTTCCGGGCAACCAGCTCCACGGCATCGGCATGGGTCCGCAGCAGCTCCGCGGCGCGTTCCATCCGCACGCGCTTCAGGAAGGCATGGGGTGAAATTTCCAGCCGCTCCCTGAACAGGCGTGTAAGGTGGCTCGCACTCACGAAGCTGACATTCTGCGCCAGCCACTCGACATCGATCCCGCTGGCATAGTGGGTGCAGATGAACGACGTCGCCCGGTCCACCGGATGGATGTCCCGCACGACCTGTCCCTGCGCGCTCGCGACCCGGAACCATCCGGCTTCCAGGTGGTGGTGCGTGGCCTGCTCCGCAACCCATGACTCGTCGGAAGCCCAGGCCTCGATGAGGAATTCATGCTCCCGGTAGAGGGTCATCAGGCTCGGCCAATACACCTTCTTCACATGGCGGATCCATTCGCCGAGATCTCCCGCCACGGCCTCCCAGCAGTGCGACAACGCGGCGACACCAGCACTTTCCACCAGGGATCGGTGCAGCTTCATGTCCTCCGCATGGAACGCCGGATAGTCTCCCTGCATGGCGTGATCCTTCATCAGGGCGAGATGGCCGAGGAACATCTGGTGCAGCGCACTGCGGTCCGGATGGCCACCCAGGCGCACCGCCGCGAACGCCTCCAGCGTGGAGCGGAGGCGGCACAGGTCATGCAGTTCCTGCAGGTTGTCGAATCCAGCCACGGCGGGTTACAGGTTGATACCGGATTGCACCGCCGGTCCGCTCGGGAAGCGAGGTCAAAATCCCCTCACCTGCGCCTGCCCGAGCCCCTGGCTCGCCTTTGATGTCCGGGTGAGCGTATTGCCGTTTTCCCTGATGCGGACCATGGCACCGGCGGCGTCCGGAGAAATTTCCCCGAGTGTCATTCCAACGCCGCAATCTTCGAATCCGTTGCCGCTGATGTCGATCAGATCGACCAGCCCGCCCATCCATACACCTTCATCGAATCCGCGGAAAGCATTCGAGCGGATCTCCACTCCGGCGGACTGGTCCGGCAAATGGATGCCGGAGGCAGGCTGGCTGTCTTTCCCCGCCGCACGCGAGAAGGTGTTGTTCCGGATGACAACCTTCAGATCATTCCGCCCCAACGAAACGCAGTGCGGATTCTTGTAGAGGGTGAAACCGCGGAGGCACCCGCTGACGGCGTTGTTCTCAAACAGGATGTTGCCTTCCTCGAAGCAGTTCTTGTCCTCGTAACCATCGACCATGGCAAGGCCGGAACGGAAGCCATCGATGATGTTGTCCCTGACGATGCTGCCGCACGCGTAGCCCTCGATGACACCGATTCCCATAGTGCCTCCACGCGCGACATGCGTGTAGTAGTAGTCTGCGGAGTGGGACACTGTGGTCGTGAGCCGGTTGTCCGTGATCCGCGTGTTGCGGCCGCAGGTGATGATGCCCTGGGCGCTGGCCGTAACCGTGTTCCCGGATACCTCCGTGTCGTAGCAGGCCTGCTGGACCTTGATGCCGGACCAGATGCAGTTCGACGCGGTGCAGTTACGGATGAAACAACCGATCGAAGGGATGCCCCCTCCCGCCTCCACCGAAGCGCTGCGGGTGATATTGAACGGATGGGTTCCGCCGTTGGCACTGCATCCCTCCAGCCCGCTGGCCGTGCTGCTGATGATCTTGAACAGATTGTAGTTCGAGAAGTTTTTATAGACCTTTTCCTTGGCGTCGAGGACGGCCAGAAGCTCCGGCGAAAGCTCCACCCGGAAATTGCGGACGGTGGTGTTCCGGACGTAGATCGCATAGACCACCGAAAGGTCGGGCGTGCCGTCCTTCTTGAACGATTCGGTGTTCGTCGTGAAAGCGATGTTCTCCAGCAGGCAGTCCTTCGCATAGCGGACGCGGAAAGGCATGTGGCAGTCCCGGGTCCCCTCCACGGCGAAGTCGCGGAGGGTCACGTTCCTGACCAGGGACAGCTTGCTCACAGTGGTGGACTTCCGCTGGACGAAATCCTTCCCGAGGGACGGAGGTTCGCGGCTATCGTCCTTGAAGTAGCCGGGAAAGATCCGCTTGCCGGCGGTGGTGACTTTCGGACCATCGATGGATTTGACGGTGTCGAACTCACCGTAGAAGCAACTGGATTTCCGGGTCCGGCCGAGCACCCAATCCGTTGCATAGTGGAGTCCGGCGGTGCCCTCGCGGATCATGGAGTTGCGCTGGCCGCGGATGAGGATGTCATCCCCGGCAGCCAGTCCATCGGCGGATTCAAGATCGATTCCGTCTGAGAAGTCCACGATGTCAGCAGTAACGGGCACCTCTTTCCCGGCCTCGCCGTTGATGTCAAAAAGGCGTGTTCCGAGGGGAACGAACACGGTGCTTTCCCCCGCCCCGCGTAGGATCATGCCATCGGAAAATTCCACCCGGGAGGTGGAGTAACGCCCTGCGGGGACGCTCACCGTCGGCGAGTCGGCAAACGCTTTTCTGATGGCGGGCGCCCAGTCTTCGCCCTTCTTGTGGGCGGCATAATCAGCAAGGGAGACTCCCGTATCTGCCAGAGCCGGGGAGATGCAGGAGAGAATGACGGCTGTCACTTTCGCCGTTCTCAGAAAAGTGTTCATGCGGGGACGGGTGTTGGGGGTTACTTGAGGGCATCCTTCCCTTTGGTGTCGATGATGCCGCCGTAGGCGGAGCCACCGCCGCCGAGGTAGCCGCCGGACGCGCCCTTTTCGTCCTGGCTGACCCAGAAGGAATAGAGGCTGCCATCCGTGAGGTGGAAACGGAAGCGGACGGATTTGCCACGGATGCCATCGAGGTTCTCCGTGCCTTTCCAGGTGACTTCGTGGAGCGTGCTGTCGGCCTTGATAGTGACGCAGTTCTCCGTGGTGAAGGGAGCGATGGGTTTTCCCTTTTCATCAAGAATCTCGACACGGAGTTTCCCGCCCGGGTTGCTGACGTTCACGAAAAGATGGCGGCCGTTGAAGGCGACGGGCCGGGTGGTGAGGGTGCCGGATTTCCCGGTGGCATCCATGGATGCGAAGCCGTCCCGGCGGAGGGTGGCCATGCCGATGGAGGCACCGGTGTACATACCGCGGTGTCCGTTCGGCGCGATGCCGGAGTAGCCGCAGTACGGGAACCAGAGCTTGTCATCATGGACGAGCATGACGCCGTTGGTACCGTGGAGATAGGCACGGTCATGCTGCCCATCCCGGCGGCTGGCGGCGATGAAGGGCCTGCGATCATCAGGCCGAGACCAGTGGAAGCCATCCCGGCTGAAGCCAAGATGCAGCTCGGTGATCTTCGGAAACTTCCCTTCCTCGCAAACCCGGTTCGTGGGGCCGAGCAAGACGTAGTGCTCGCCCAGGAGGATGCTCTCATAGGCGACGGCGTTGAGGCTGTAAAGCTGGGGGGCATTATTGATCGCGGGATCGGGCGGATCGAGCTTGTCGGCGTTCGTCCAATAGACGGACTTGTCCCGCGCGGCGGAGCCGGTGAAGTCACGGCTTTCATGGTAGTAACGGGCGCGGCCACGGTCGGTGTTGCGCTTGATGCTCTGGACCCAGACGTTTCGGAACGGATTGTGAAAGAACGACGAATAGTCGCCTGAATCCCCTGCGGGGATGCCGGACGACCAGACGAGGCCGTCGGGTGAGGTATGGAGCGTATGGCCTTTCCCGCGCTGGATGATGGCCTTGTAGCGTTGGGACGGATCCTTTGCGTCCAAATCGAGCCAGATGGCATTGTCCTTCCCGGCGAAGTCAGCTCCTGCTGGCAGGATGATATTGTCCCCGGAAAGCCCGAGCTGCGGACGGGTCCAGTGGATCAGATCCGGACTGGTGGCGAGCGCCAGCCCACCGCGCCAACTGGCGGTGTAGAACATCTCGAAATGGCTCTTGGCAGGATTGTAGAACACCCCGCCGTGACCGAGGTAGGTGACGGCCTGGTCCTGTCCCTCGATCCCGGTGGGTTCGAGTTCCTGTTTGGTCTCCGGCTTGAAGACGGGGTTGGTACCGAGCTTTTCCGCAGCGTGGAAGGTGCGGGTGAGGTCGGTGCTTTCGATCAGGAAGTCATCGACGAAAAGCTGGCGGCCGATGTTGATGGGGATGACGGCGGGAATGTTCTTCTTTTCCAGATACGGCACCGGCATGGGTTCCGCGGACTTCGGATCGAGATCCTTCGGCGGCCATTGCTCGGCAAGCTGGATGCCGTTGTTGGGAAGATACGCACCTTTCCGCGCCCCCCGCCCTTTGAAGACAGGGATCTTTCCCGCTGAACCTTCGGTGACGAAGTCCTTGGCGAGGATATCCGCCTCCGTGAACTTCGCGAAGAGGATCTCGCGCTGCTTCGAGCGTTCGCGGTCGTGGATGATGTAAATGCGACCGTCCGGTGCCTGGAAGCCGTCCGGATAGGAAACGTCCTCACGCTCGTCGATGACCAGCCCGCCTTTCCATGTCTTCCCATCATCATCGGAAAGATAGGCGGTCATGTGGGTGCGCTCGAACTTCCGGTCGAGCGGGCCGTTTTTCACGAGCAGGAGATTTCCGGACTGCAGGCGGCGGAAGAAGAAGCGGGAACTCGGATTTTTGATCTCCGACGGCACGGGCTCGCTCCAGGTCCCGCCCTTGTCATTGGAGTAGGACTCCATGATGCCATCGCCGTTGCGGGCGAGCATCCGCAGGCGTCCGTCCTTGAGTTCGACCAGCATGTGCTCGTCAAAGCGGGGCTTCGGGAACGCGACGCCGCCGCGACGGGTCCAGGTCTTCCCCCGGTCGCTGGAGGCGAACCAGTGGGCCATGCGCTGGTCATCCAGTTCCGGGTAGGCGTCGCCAAAGACCGGCTTGATGTGCCCACGGTCCCACAGGGAAATGGGCAGCATCCAGTCGCCGTTGCTGAGGACGGTGGGCTTGTTGAGGGACATGCCGTGCCAGATGCGGCGGGGCGCGGACCAGGTGGGCTTTTCGTCATCGGGATTCTCGCAAGTGATGGCCCATACACCGGCCCGGCCATCGAACTGCTCCAGCGACTGGTCATAGAACATCCAGAGCTTCCCGGTAGGATCCGTCCAGAAGTTGCCGACGATGACGCTGCGGTTCAGCCCGGTCACCGTCCGGCCAGGGCGGATGACCATGCGCGGGTGGGACCACGTTTTCCCATCGTCATCGCTGGTGGCGGCGATGAAATACGCGAGCGGACTGTCACCGCCGCCGACCCATGCGGCCCACAGCCGGCCCTTCGGCGTGCGGTCCATGCCGATGACCATGGCGTAGTCCTGCTGCTCCTCGGAATATTCCGGACCGGGGTTGAAGTTGATTTCGGTGGGTTCGAGCGTGAGGTCGAGGATGCTCCGGGGCACCGGGCTTTCGGCACGAACGAAGCTCCAGGAAAGGAAAAGGGCGGACAGGAGAAGATGGCGCGTCATGGGTTCGGAATGGGTTGGGTTCGTGCGAGGGTGAGGATCTGCTGGTAGCCGTTGCGGAGGATGGAGAGGTCGGAGTCGATGGCGATGTGGGTGAAGCCGAGTCCGAGATGGTGATGATACTGCGAATGGTCCCGCACGAGGATCCCGGTAGCCTTACCATGGGCGCGGGCGGCTTCATTCACCCGCCCCAGGCATTCGGCGTAGGTGAAGGCGGCGGCTTCGGGCCGGGCATTGAGGTCGAACTGGAGATCCGCTGGTCCCACAAAGAGCACGTCGATGCCCGGCACCGCGGCGATCTCCGAGGCATGACGGACGCCCTCGATGGTTTCGATCTGCGCCATGATGAGTGGGGGCGTGATCTCCGCGGCGGAGGACGGAGGTTGGAGGCCGTAGCCGTAAGCGCGGGAACTGCGGGAGTATCCCCGGTTGCCGCGGGGGGCGTAGTGGGCGGCACTTACCAATGCCTCCGCTTCCGCGGCGGAGTTGATGCGCGGAGCCATGATGCCATCGGCACCCCAGTCGAGCACGCGGGCGATGAGATCCGGATACGGCGCGCCGACCCGGACGATGGCTTTCACGGAGGTGCCGGAGATGGCCCGGAGCTGGCCGGGGATGGCAGCCTCCGTCGCGTTGCCGTGCTCCAGGTCAAGAAGCAGCCAGTCAAAGCCGGAGCGGGCCGCGATTTCCGCGATCACCGGGGAGCCAATGGAAAGCCAGGAGCCGATCATGGAGGGAGGTGGTTTATCGGAGGGATGAAATGGGGAGGTCCCCGCGCAGGCCGGTGAGGGCTTGGCAGAGGCGCTGGTGGGTGAATGTCTTCAGATCCACACCGTCATTGATGAGGAAGAAACTGTTGCTCCGGTCGAAGTAACCCGCGCCGATGCGGATGACGGACTTCACCAGCATGTTCCGCAAGAGATGCAGCCAGAAGCGGCGCTGGTGCTCAGGGGGAAGCGCCCGCCGGGTCTGGTAGGATGCAAGGGCGGGCCCGAGGACCTGCGCGCCGTGAAAGCAGGCGAGCAGCGAGAAGTCATCCATGGGATCTCCGGAAATGGCATCGTCCCAGTCAATGAAGGCGAGGATTTCATCGGGGGTGCCGAGGATATTCCAGAAGGCGAGATCCTTGTGCACCAGGCAACCCCGGGGCAGATCGAGCAGGGCTTGGTGCGCGATGATCTCCTGGCGGATGGCGGAGGTTTCCGCTGAAGTCAGGAACGACTCCCGCTCGAGGAAATGGAGATGCCGGTCGAGATGGAGGAAGAAGTAGTCGCCGTAGGTCGCGTGCCATCCCTCCAACGCGCCTTCGGTGGATCTGAAGGGACCGAACCCCGCGGGACTGAGAGATTGCCAGGTTGCGATGGCGGCACCGATGGCCTCCGAAACGGAATGAAGATCGAGGGTGCCTGCCTTGAAATGGTGGTTGATGTCCGGCGCATCGATCCGGCGCATGACCTGCCAGGCGAAGGGAACCTCCGTCCTTGAGGCATCGGCCGCGAGGATCTCCGGCGTGGGGATACCCAGCGCGCGCACCGTTTCCTGGACCCGCGATTCGATGGCCAGGTAGCCGTCATGCTCCGGGCTGTCGTCGATGCGGATGAAAAGGGACCGCCCTCCGCAGGTGGCGGTGAAAGTGACGTGGTTCCCCTGCCCCGGCCCCTCGCTGATTTCCGCAGGAGCTGAAAACCGGCGCTCCACCAACGACTCCACCATCCGGGATAGGGTGGCGTGGTCATGGCCGGAGCTGCCATGGAACGCGGCGGGGCGGTCACATTTCCAGTAGTAGGTGCCCGCACGGAGCGGTGGGGTGGAAGAGGGCATGGCGGTGGATCAGGCTTCTTCCGAGGCGATGGTTTCCACGGGAGTGGAGGATCTGACCGGCCGCTTCCGCCACCAGGTTGCGAGGAGGCTGCCGAGCAACGTCTGGGTGATGGCGCTGAACACGGCGGGAACCGCGGCCAGCGGCTGGAGCGGGAAATTCTGCTTCGCCAGCACGGCGGCCAGTCCGCCGTTCTGCATGCCCACCTCGATCGAGATGGTGCGGGCGATGTCCTCCGGATAGCGGATGAATTTCGCGACAACGTAGCCGATCCCAAAGCCCAGCGCGTGGAGCAGGACAGCGGCGATGGCCAGCGTGCCCGCGTTCTCGATCACGGAGCTGGCGTTCTGCCCGACGATGCTCCCTGTGATGAACATCAGCGCGACGACGGACACCAGCGGGCCGATGGGCTTGATCCTCGCGGTGGCGGCGGGGAATTTCCAGTTGCAGAAGACTCCGAGGAGGACGGGGATGACCGCGATCTGGAGCGTGGAAAGGCAAAGTTGGAGGGCATCCACCGGGACGTATTGTCCGGCCAGCGCCTTGCACCACAATGGTGTGGTGATGAAGGCGACGAGCGTCGAAGCAAGTGTGATGATGACGGCGAGCGCGACGTTGGCACGGGCCAGGTAGCAGATGACATTCGACGCGGTGCCGGACGGACAGCTCGCGACGAGGATGAGGCCGACGGCGAAACCGGGATCCAGTTTCAGGAGGTGGGAAATGCCCCACGCGGAGAGAGGCATGATGGTGTAGTGGGCGATGAGTCCGACAGCGACACAACCGGGCATCCTGAAGATGCGGCGGAAGTCATCGACGGTCAGCGTGAACCCCATCCCCAGCATGACCGCGCTGAGCGCCCAAACCACCCACGGACCGCTGAACCAGGTCATCGCCTCCGGCTTGACGAGGCCGATGACGGCAAAGGAGATCACCCATACGGGATAGAGATCGGTGAAGCGGCTGATGAGTCCGTGCATGTCGTTGTCCCATCACGGTCAGGATGCCGTGACAGGGCAAGTCCGTTGCGGCGATGTCCGCCGGTTGGATTCGGACAGAACACACGGATGATCGTTTCAGAACATTTCAGGCAGGGATCATCCCGCACTGATCAGACCCCGGGATGCACCCAGGGCGCGCGGTAGGGCCGCATGAGCAGCGCGTTCGCCTCATCGTCCCCGATGACTTTCGTGCCATCCCAGCGGAGCGTCCTGCCCAGTTTCATCGCATTGTTCGCCAGCACGCACGCCGCGCTGGAGATGTGGCCTTGCTCGATGTCCGCCACCGGCTTGCCACGCGACTGGATGTTTTTCAGCAGGTCGATCATGTGGCCGCGAATGGCCGGGGCGACGTGCTTCTCCAGATCCTTCTCGGTCTGGTCCTCCACGTATTTCTCCAGCTCCATCACGCAGTCGCGGTGGATGGCCGCCTCACCCTTCGCCCGGGGGATGAAGTCGTAGGAATTAACGCTCGCTTTCAGCGTGCCCTTCTCACCGTAGAATGTCGCCCCCCACGGGTACTTGGGATCCGGTGCGTCACCCCAGGAGCGGTGGTTCCAGATGACGTTCAGTTCATCAAACTCGAAGGTCGCGGTCTGCGTGTCGGAAATGTTCGCCGCGCTGGCCTTGTCCATGAAGATGCCACCGCTGCTGCTGATGCTCTTCGGCGAGCCGAGATCCAGCATCCACCGCACCATGTCCAGCATGTGGACGCACATGTCGCCGACGATGCCGTTGCCATACTCCATGAACGCCCGCCAACTCCGCGGATGGACGGTCGGGACGTAGGGCCGCATGGGCGCGGGGCCGGTCCACATTTCATAGTCGAAGTTCACAGGCGGCGTTCCCGCAGGTTCGTTTTTCTTCGAACGCATGTGGTAGTAGCAATAGATCTCGACGTGGGAGATCTTGCCGAGCTTGCCCGCCTTGATGATGTCGTTCATCGCCTCGATCAAATGCGGCGTGCTGCGGCGCTGCGTGCCCACCTGGACGACGCGTCCGTGCTTCCGCGCGGCGGCCAGCATGGCGGCGCTCTCCGCGACATCCACTCCGGTCGGCTTCTGGACATAGACGTCCGCGCCGGACTCCACCGCGGCGATCATGTTCAGCGCGTGCCAATGGTCCGGCGTGCCGATGATCACCACATCCAGGTCCTTCTCCTTCAGCATCTCGCGGTAGTCCCCGTAGAGCCGGGGAACCTTCTTCGACACTTGGCGGGAGGCGACCAGATCGCCCGCTTCCTTCAGCATCACGGAGTCCACGTCACAGAGTGAAACCACATCCACCGGCGAAACCTGGATCAGGCGGAGCAGGTCGCACTTGCCATACCATCCGGAGCCGATCAGTCCGACGCGGTGTTTCTTGTCCGAAACCTCCTCCGCGAACAGTGACTTCCGGGTGAGGATGAACGGGGCTGCCGCGAGGCCAGCGGTCTGGAGGAAATTCCGGCGATTCATTCCCTGTGATCTATCCCGGATGCCATGGGGTCGCAAGGATTCTGACTCCGTCCAGCCGACGCCGCAGCCGGAGATCGCCGAACTTGCTTGAAATCCCGCTCCTCCCGCCCATGATAGCGGAAACCCATTTTTTCCGAACGTGAAACCCCCATCCGTTTTCCTTTGCAGCCTGCTGCTCCTGAACCAGGCATCAGGCGCCGTGTATTTCCTGAACTTCGGCAACGGTGGTGATCCGCTCAATGTCCCGACCACCCCGCAGGAACTGACCAACAGCCCATACCACACGGAGAACCCCTCCTTCTCGGGAACCGTCTGGAACAACCTCACGAACGCGGACGTCACCAGCGGCATCGTGGACGCCGCAGGAGCTTCATCCCCGCTCGGGATCAACCTCGGCGTCGCGCCTTCGACCGGATCGACGAACATCAACCTCTCCGCACAGCCCGGGGGGCACGCCGCGGTGACAGGGACGGCGTTCAGCACGAACATCTATGCCAACAATTCCGTCGGCAGATACGCGATTTTCTCCAACTCCACGGCCAACAACGCGACCACCAACCGGATCGCACTGGGGGTGCAGATCTCAGGCTTGGCGGCGGGCACCTACGACATCTACACCCTCACCCGGAACACCAACACCTCGGGCGCGCAGACTTTCCAGGTTCATCTGGGAACCAGCGCCAGCGCGGGAAACTTTGATTTTTCCGGCTACTCCTTCGAGTCCATCAGCATGAGCACCGGCGCGAACACCGCATGGGTGGACAACACGAACTACCTGAAGCAGACCATCACCATCGCGGAGGGCGGATTCCTGAATATCGCGGTTGACGGGACATCCGGACAGACACGCGGCTTTCTCAGTGCCATCCAGATCGTGCAGGTTCCGGAGCCATCGTCACTGCTGATGGCGGGCATGGCCGGCGTCTTCGCCCTCCGGAGACGGCGGAGATAACCTGACTCAGGCGAAGCCGGGCACGGACGCCTTGCTGCTGCTGCCGAACTCGTCCAACTCCACGCCCATCTTCTGCGCGACCTGCACGAAGAGGTTGGCGAGAGGGGTGTTGTCCTTCGCATCGCAAGCGATGTGCTGGCCGTGCTGGAATCCCCCTCCTGCGAGCAGGACGGGCAGGTTCCGCCAGTCGTGGCTGTTCGCATTTCCGAGATTGCTGCCGAAGAGGACGGAGGTGTTGTCAAGCAACGTGCCGCCGCTTTCCGATTTCCCCTTCAGCGAGCCGATCAGCTTGCCGTAGGCGGTGAGCTTCGCCTTCTCGATCAGTTCGAGCTGGCGGATCTTTTCCGGATCCTGGCCGTGGTGGGAAAGGTTGTGGTGGTCCATGTTCACTCCCGGGACAGGCGGGACGTCACCGCGGCCCTGGATCAGGATGGTGATGAGGCGCGTGCTGTCCGTCTGGAGCGCCAGGGGCACCAGCTCGAAAAGCAACTGCGTGCGGCCGATGATGTCGTTCGCCTCACTGACATCGGCGGAGATCTTCTCCTCCATGTCAGGCTTCGGTTTCTGGACCCATTCCTCCGACGTGGCCAAACGGCCCTCCATCTCACGGACGGAGGTAAAGTATTCATCGAGCTTGTCCTTGTCCCCGGCACCCACCTTCGAGCTGAAGCGCTTCGCCTCCTCCCCCACGGTGTCCATGATGCTGCGTCCTTCGCGGAGCTTGCGCATCTGCTTCTCCACCTCCGCCTTGCTGCCGTTGATGAAAAGCTTCGCGAACACCTTCGATGGCGTCGTATCCGCCGGGATCATCACCCCGCTGCGGGTGTAGCTCTGGCTCACGCCGTTCGTCCCCAGCACCAGCGAGGAGTAGCGCGTCTGCAGGCCGATCTTTTCCGCGATGGACTGGTCGATGGAGATGGTGTTGCGGAAGCCGCCCATGCCCGGATGGCGGGCGGAGGTCAGCCAGGTCTGCTCGGAAGCATGGCCGTCCGGCCCCGACTGCTCCGGGTGGGAAAGTCCGGAGAAAATGGTGAAATCGTCGCGGTAGTCCTTCAGGAGATCCAGATAGGGTGTGGAGCCGTAGCCCCTGCCCGTCTCCTTCGGGAAAAGCGCGGGACCATAGATGCCCAGGCTGGTGCAGATGGCCACCATGCGCTTCGGAGCGGTGGTGGCGGACGCCGCGGCGAACGCGCGCAGCGACAGCATGGCCTCCAGGAATGGCAGCGCCATCGTGACACCGGTACCACGGAGGAAGGTGCGGCGGGAAAACGGGGCGGAACGGAGGTGCATGGCGTTTATTTGGATTGGAACAACGGGCTGGCGACAACCTGGTGAACAAGGGTTCGCAGCCCGCCGCCCTGTTCTTTCGTTTTGCGTGAAATCTCCGCGACCGCCGTGCGATCCGCGAAGGTGACTCCGGCCCCCGTGGAATAGGTCAACAGCTTGCCCGCCATGGCCGTCATCACCTGATCCGGCTTCTCCAGGATCAGTTTCTTGAACTCCCGGATATCCACGAAGGACTTCCCGTCCAGATCCCCGCTCGCGTCCACCTGCTGGCCGTATTTCACATACTTCCGCTTCATCCGGGTGTTCGACAGCTCGATCAGTTTCCCGCCCTCACCCTGGGAACGGTATTGCTCCCGGTAGCCGCCGATCACGTCGAAGCTCTCCAGCGCGAAGCCCGGCGGGTCGATCTTCGCATGGCAGGCGGCGCAGCTTTCCGAGTTCCGGTGGAGGGCGAGTTGCTCCCGCACGGTGGTGGCTCCGCGGGTGTCCGGCTCGATGGAACCGACACCGGGCGGCGGCGGCGACGGCGGCTGGCCGAGGATGCGCTTCATCACCCACGCTCCGCGGATGACGGGGGAGGTGGTGGTTCCGTTCGCCGTGATCTTGAGAACGCTCGCCTGGGTGAGGAATCCGCCGCGCGGGCTGTCCGGGGGCAGCTTCACCTTCCGGATCTCCTGCCCTGCCACTCCGGGGATCTGGTAGTGCTCCGCCAGACGCCCGTTCACCATCGCGAAGTCCGAATCCACCACCGCAGTCACCGGCAGGTCCGCCTGCAACATTTCGGCGAAATACGCCTTTGTCTCTTCCGGCATGGAAAGCCTGAGCAGTTCATCCGCCTCCGGATACAGCTTCGTGTCCGGCGTCGTCGCGTCGATGTTGCGGAGATCCAGCCACTGTCCCGTGAAATCCTCCACGAACGCGGCGGACTTTCCGTCCTTGAGAAGCCTCTCCACCTGACCACGCAGCACTTCCGGCTGGGACAGTTTTTTCTCCGCAGCCAGCGTCAGCAGCTCATCGTCCGGCGGCCTGCTCCAGAGGAAGTAGGACAGCCGGGAGGCCAGCGCATGGTCATCCAGCTTTCCATGGTCCTCCTTGAAAAAAAGAAACTGCGGGGAAACGAGGATGGCGCGGAAGCCGACGCGCATCGCCTCCATGAACGACTGGCCCTCATCCAGCGCCGCGTGGACCAAGCCGACGTAGCGGTCCACCTCACCCGCCTCCAGCGGACGGCGGAAGGCTTTCCCGGCGAACTGCTCCAGCGCCCGCTTCGAGTCCGCCTTCGGATCCTGCGGCCTGATTTCGTAGGCGACGTTCTTGTTCTTCTTCCTCGCCTCCTCATCCAGTTCGGCCACCGGGATGTCGCCAAACAAGGCCGCCACGCCCTTAGGCGGCCATGTCTCCAGCAACGGCCCCTCGACCTCCACCCATTGCAGGGCCAGACCGGATCCGGTGAAGTCCTTCACGGGTGTGTTATAGACGTTCTTCCCTTCCTTGTCCTGACCGGTGTTGGACGGCTCGATCTGGATGAAATCCCCGCCACGGATGAAGGTCGTGAATTCCACCACCTGCGGCTTGTCAGGCTCCATCTCGAACCAGCCGAGGAGCTGCTTGTCCTTGTAGTTGCTGCTGTAAACACGCATCGGGACGGACACCCCCGGACTCTGGTAGGCATACCCGCTGATGCGGACCTTGTAGATCCCTTCCGGCCGCGACCGCGGTTTTTCCTTCGGGTGCTTGATCTGCGCCGAGGGATAGCCCGTGTTGAAGAACACGACCCCGTCCGGCAGCATGCGCAGGAGATGCCGGTGCGGCCCCGCACCACCCGCGCCATCCCCCTTCGCCTCCGGCTTCTCCAGGTGCCAGCGGACCTCCTGGTTCTCCACCATGTCAAAGCGATCCTTCACCATCTCCGGCGCGGGTCCCAGGCGGATCGCGTCGTCGATGGCCTTGTCCGCCGCTTCCAGGTATTTCTCCATCTGGAGGGTGGAAAGCCGGAGTCCCTCCGCCACGGTGTCGAACCCGTGCATGGGAGTGTCGTTCGGCAACATGACCGCCAGCGGTGTGCGGATGCCCAGCAGGTCGTGCAGCGTGCGCTCATACTCCACCCGGTTCAGCCGACGGAGGACCGTCCGGCCGTTCTCCGCCTCCCGCTTCACGTCGGCTGCCGTGAGTTCCTTCCCCAGCCAGCCCAGAAACTCCTCCACCTCCGCCACATCCGGCCGTTGCTTCCGCTTCTTCGGCGGCATCTCCCCCTTGTCGATGAAATCGAAAACCTTCACCCACGTCGCTTGGTTCGCCCGGTCACCCGGCTTCCATTCCAACGCCACCAGATCGAGGCCGCCTTTCTTCTCCTCCGCATCATGGCAGTCCGTGCAGTGGCTGCCCAGAAACGAGCGGTCGATCCCCGCGCCGAAGACGGAGGAAATCATCAATGACAGGCAGAAAACAACGGAACGGGTACGGGCGGGATCCAAGGCGGGGATGATTACGAACGGCAATGAGCGATATTTCCCAATCGTTGGCAAATTCGTACCACTTTCGTGGCATTCTGAGCTTCTCCCTTGAGAAATCCCCGGGTTTTCGCGCATATGCCCAAACAAACCCTGATGAAAAATTCCCCTTTCCATCAATTTGTCGCGGCCTTCACCGTGACGCTCACCGGATTTTCGTCCGCCGCACTGACGGATAATTTCGACACCTACCCGAATGGTGGCACCGGCTGGGCCGCAGGCTGGGTGGAAAGCGAAACCAACGGGACTCCCGCCGGCAACGCCCGCGTGGACGGCTCGTTGCTCACCACCTCCCCGCTCAATGGCGGCGGCAGCTACCTGTCCGTCACCACGGCGGTCCAGAGCACCACCATGGGCATCCGCCGCAACATGGGATCCACCGCCGCCTCCCCCTACACCCTCACCTTTGACTGGCGGCTCGACAGTTCGATGTCGAACTTCACCCACTACAACGACCGCATCCACATCGGCGCCACCAGCGGGACGGGTGCCGCTGATTTCGGTTCGAACCTCAGCTTCGCCTGGCTTATCGGAGTCGTCGGTGCGGATGACACCGCGAACTCCAATCCATTCAACGACGGCGAATGGTATTTCTACAACAACCAGAGCACCACCGCCAACGGGGCTTTCAACACCAACAACATGACGATGACGGGCATCCAACTGGCCCAGGACGTCATCTACTCCTTCACCGTCACCGTCGATCCAACCGCCCAGACCTACCGGGTCATCATGACAGACGGCACGGCCACCTTCGACTCGGCATCCGTCGTCCCCGGCGGCATGAACTTCCGCAACCAGGTCAACGCGGGTTCCACCGCCTCCACCCTCGTCTTCGGTGGTGCGACCAATTCCACCGCCGATCAGCTCACCTGGTCGCTCGATAACCTCAACATCATCCCGGAGCCATCCTCCGCCTTTCTCGCCGCCCTCTCCGGACTCCTTTGCTTCGTCCGCCGCCGAATCGTTCATTGACGCTCCTGCGGGCTCCGGCAGACTCTGCGGCATGATCGCCCGATTGCGCGGAACCGTCCTCGAAGCCTACCCGAACCGTCTGGTGGTGGACGCGGGTGGTGTGGGTTACGAGGTTTTCGTCCCGCTCTCCACCTTCGACAAGCTGCACGCCTCCGAAGGCACCCGGGTGGATCTCCGCACCCACCTGCATTTCAGCCAGCTCGGCCAGAAGCTGTTCGGTTTCGCCACCGAGGAGGAACGGGACATTTTCCTGCTTCTCATCGACCGGGTGAGCGGTGTGGGTCCGACGATGGCGGTCGCCGTGCTCAGCGGCATGGAGCCGAACCGGTTCAAGCAAGCGGTCGTGGCGGGAGATACCGCCGCGCTTTCCAAACTCAAGGGCGTGGGGAAAAAGACCGCAGAACGGATCGTCCTGGAACTGAAGGACAAGGTGGGCGTGGTCGATACCTGGACGGATGCCGCATCCGGGTCCGTCAGCGCCGCCGCCGCGGATGCCGAACTGGCATTGATCGCCCTGGGTTACAAGCAGGTGGATGCACGCAAGGCGGTCCGCAAGGTGCTGGACACGGATCCTGCGGCGACGACGGAAATCCTCATCCGCGGATCGCTGAGAACGCTCCAGGGCTGATCAGCCGAAGATCCGCTCGAACGCCCACCACGAACCGATGCCGGCGATGCCCAGGCAGGCGGCCAGACGCACCCAGCGATACGCCGGTGTCCGGTTCCAGCCGATGGTGAGAATCCACGCTCCCGCCAGCAACGCCGCCTGTGCGGCCTCGACGCCAAGGTTCGCCATCAACAGGGACGGCAAAAACCCTTCTCCCGGCTTCAACCAGACAGAGAGCGCCCCTGCGAAACCCAACCCGTGGATCAACCCGAAGCCGAAGACGATGGCCAGCCTCAGCCGTCCGTCCGCCTCCTTCGATGCGCGGAGGTTTTCCAACGCCACCGCCACCAAACTCAAGGCGATGACCGGCTCCACCCAGTTTCCCGAAACCTTGACGATGCCCGCAGCGGCCAGTCCCAGCGTGACGGTGTGCGCGGCGGTGAAGGCCAGCGATTGGCTGAGAAGCGGACGCCATTTCCTGCGGTAGAAGAAAAGACCGAGAACAAACAGGACGTGATCCCAGCCTTCGGGAACGACGTGGAGGAAGCCCTGGCGGAATGAAGTCAGCAAAGCACCGCGTGTCTGCGGTTCCTCCGCGACGCCGCCCCCTACCGTCCCGCTCGCTCCCGGCTCCAAAGTGAGGTAGCCGCCGTCCGCCCCGGCGGTTTTCAGGATGAACGTGGGACGCCCCTCACCCGCCGCCCATTTCAGGATGACGGGCTCCGCCAGCGGAACGACGGGATCGACCTGGATCCGCAGGTAGGCGCCGTTCGTGAGCAGGACGGGAAAGGCCGGAGGATCCGAATCGAAATCGATGAAGGTCGCCTTCCATTCCACCGCTTGGTCGGCTGCCTCCACCGACAGGCACTCCCGCAGATAGCGCTCCGCTTCAGCGCGCAGCGCGGCCCATCCTTCCGGTCCCCGGTCCAGCAGCCACTGGCGGTCCGGCGCGGCGGCCACGGGATCCTCACGGATGGCGGGCACGGCGAAGCCCGCCTCGAAAAGCACCTCCATCGACCATGCTTCCGGCGTCCCCTTTGACTCCGCATAGAGCTGGGTGACGACATGCGCGGACGCGGACGCCACCAAGGCCAGCCAACATCCGAAAAACAGCGCGAGCCGTTTCACAATGCTGCTCCCGGATTTGGTCCCATAGGTGCGGCCAACATACACAGCCGCACGATGGCGATCACCAGCCAGATGAACATGACCACCGATATTCCAAACTCGATCGTCGTCGCCACCAACACGTTCCCGATGTGTTCTCCAAGAGCATCCACATCCCCTCCGCCCGCGCCGAGAGCCCTGAAGGCACCTTTCATTCCGCTCATGGTCGCCACCATGGCGACGACAGGCGAAAGGATCATCAGAAGGAAACCGACCGCAATATTCCAAATCCAGAAGCTCCGCTTTTTCCGACAGACGGGATCAACATGGACCACGGCGGCGGAGGGCGGAGCTTCCATCGGGAATCGTCAGCTAGGCGGAAAACCTCAGGACGTGACGCGCATCGGCATCAGCACGTAGAGGAAGGAACCCTCGATGCGCAGGACGCCGGGGCTCATCTCATCGATGAGGTCGAGATAGACGTCGTTGCTGTCCAGGGCGCGCAGCGGGGCCTGGAGGAACTCCGGGTTGAAGGCGATCTGGATGCGCGGGCCGTTGTAGGCCACATCCATCGACTCCTCCGCCTCACCAACGTCCGGGGAGTTCGCGGTGATCTGGATGTTGTTCTCGCTGAAGACCATTTTGACCGAGTTCGACTTGTCGGAGGACAGGAGGGAAACGCGGCGCACGGTTTCGAGAAGCGCCTCACGGGCGATGATGACCCGCTCGTTGCTGTCGCCGGGGATGACCTGGCGGTAGTTCGGGTAGTTGCCCTCGATGAGCTTGCTGGCGAGGAAGTTGTCGCCGACCTGGAAGGAAATCTGGTTGTCGCTGAGCTTCACGATCACGTCGCCCTCGTCACCGAGCAGACGCTGCAGTTCCTGCACCGCCTTGGTCGGGATGATGACGTCCGTCTCATGGGAGGCCGGGAACTCGAGATCCGTATCGACCATGGCGAGGCGGCGGCCATCGGTGGCCACCAGGGTCAGCTTGCCCTCGCGGAAGGAGGCGAAGATGCCGTTGAGGACGTAGCGGGTCTCGTCCGTGGAGATCGCGTAGGAAGTCTTCTTCAGGCCGTCGCGGAGATCCTTCTGGGGGATCTTGAAGGTTTTCGCTCCCTCGAAGTCCGGCAGCGGCGGGAATTCCGCTTCACCCAGGCCGATGATCTTGAAACGGGAAGGACCGCTCTTGATTTCCGCGTGGTTCTTCGAATCCACGGACACCTCGACCTCGCTGGACGGAAGCTCGCGGACGATGCTCACGAGGCGCTTGGCGGGAAGCGTGGTCGCACCTTCCTTCTCGATCTGCGCTTCCACGGATCCGGTGATCCCCACATCCAGGTCCGTCGTGGTGAACTGCAGGCGGCCTCCCTTGGCCACCAGCAGCACGTTGGAAAGAATCGGGAGGGTCGTGCGCGAGCTCACGACGTGTTGGACCTTCTGCAGGCCATCGAGGAACGCTTCCTTGGAAATACGGAACTTCATGGAGAGAAAACTACGGATCGAGTTGGCCCGTAGTTTCCGTTTTCAACCTTTCTTGGCAAGTCTTCTGTTGGAAATCCGGAGGTACTTCCGCGTCCTCCGGCATCCCCCCGGCTCAGCGCCGGAGCTGGGCCTCGATCCGGTCCACGACCTGCCTGACCTCGCCCTCCTCCTTCATCCGGCCAGCCACCTTTTTGCAGGCATGGATGACGGTCCCGTGGTCCCGTCCGCCGAATTGCTCGCCGATCTCCATCAGCGAGACCTTCGTCATGCTCCGGCTGAGATACATGGCCACCTGGCGGGGAAAGGCGATGCTCGCCGGACGGCGGCGGCTGGTCATGTCCGCCACCCGGACGTCGAAGTGCTCGGCGACGGCTTTCTGGATGGAGTCGATGGTCACCTGCCGGCCCGCTTCTTCACGGAGCAGGTCCTTCAGGAGGTGCTCCACCTTCTCCACACCGACGGATTCCCCGGCCAGGGAGGCGTAGGTGGCCACCCGCATCAGCGCGCCTTCCAGGCGGCGGACGTTGGTGCGGATCCTTTCGGCGAGGAATCCCAGCACGGTCTCGTCCACGCGCACCTTCCAGTCGGCGACCTTCTTCTTGAGGATGGCCATCCGCGTTTCCATGAGCGGCGGCTGGATCTCGACGGTGAGACCGCACTCGAAGCGGGAAACGAGGCGTGGCTCCAGGCTCTTGATCTCGCAGGCCGGGCGGTCGCAGGTGAGGACCACCTGGTTGCGGCCGTCCAGCAGGGTGTTGAACGTATGGAAAAACTCCTCCTGGGAGCGGTCCTTGCCGGCCAGGAACTGGACGTCGTCGATGAGCAGGACGTCGGAGCTGCGGTAGCGGCGGCGGAACTTCTCGATGTCACCCTTGCGGACCGCATCGATGAACTCGTTGGTGAACTTCTCGCAGGTGAGGTAGATCACCCGGGAGGTCGGGTTGCGGCGCAACAGCTCATGGCCGACCGCCTGCATGAGGTGGGTCTTGCCGAGACCGGGACCGCCGTAGATGAAGAGCGGGTTGTAGCCGATGCCGGATTTCTTCGCCACCGCCTCGCACGCCGCATGGGCGAACTGGCTGTTGCCACCGACCACGAAGTTGGAGAACCGGAACGAAGGATTCAGCCCCGCATTCTTGATGCGGCGCTCCAGTGCCTCACCCTGTTCTTCCGCGGTCTTCGCCGGCGCCCGATAAACAAACTCCCCTGCTTCAGGTGCGGCGGACTCCGGTGCCTCCGGGGAGGCTCCACCCACCACCACCTTCACCTCGCGCAGATCAGCGAAAGCCTGGCTCAACGCCATGTTCAGCTCCGGCATGTAATTCGTCTCGATCCAGACCTGGTGGATCTCACCCGGAACGGCCACCGTGCCCACACCATCCTCCAGCCCCTGCCATTCGGTGGCGCGGAACCAACGCTGGAAAGCATCATTGCCGACCATCGAGCGCAGCAACCCACACGCACGCTCCCAACCGCCCTGTACGGCGGAACCCTCATCGGAGTATCCTGTTAGATCATTCTCTTCGACCGATACTCCCTGCCCTTCCAACATGATGCTTTGGTATGAAAAATTTTGAGTTTCTTTGCGGCGCACGCTTCGTTTCGGAAGCCCCTCGAGCGCTGCTGGGGCACCATCATGCAGACCCATCCGGCACAGGGAAAATTTTTTTAGAAAACCCATTCAGGACACCTGCTGGAGTCCGGCATTCCACAAGCGTTCCACGGCTAAATTTTTTTAAAACTTGATCTCCCGGATACTAAAGCAAACCAAAGCATCAAGGTCTTCAAACTCCGATCCCTTCGCGTAAATCTCTAACAGAGAGAATCCTGCATGTGACGGATTCGCCATTCAATGAGCAAGCGGGCGGGCCGTCAGGCAACCACCGGCGCGGATCCCAAGGTTCTTCAACGATCTACGACGTCCACCGTATTCACTAGAACAGTGGTCGGTCCCGCAGTGAACTCCGGTTTCCGTTTCCGCTTCCTCCACCCGCGCGGAATGGGGAAGCAAAGCGCGACTCCCACGGTCACCAGAGTGCCCGCCATGATCCGCCACGTGAACGAGATCATCGGCAGCCACGGAGGATTCTTGTACATCTCCCCGCCGGTGATCATCTTCCAGATGTCGTTCGGCAGATTCGTCAGCAAGCCGACCACCAGGAAGCCGCTGAGCATGGCGATGAGGTTGCCGGTGCAGGTGCCCCGCTTCTTCGTGAGCATGCCCACAAGGAAAATCCCCAGCAACGAACCATAGGTGTAGCCGAAGGAACCAAGGACGATCGGGATGATGCGCAGCTCCGGGTTCTTCAGCTTCACGAAGGCGGTGCCGATGCCGATGAGCGCCAGGAGCACGGAGAACACCACCGTGGCCTTCTTCGCGGCTTTCATCTGTTCCTCCGAGGTGGCATGCGGCCGGAACACGCCGACGTGCCAGTCCTTCGTGTAGGTGGTCGCCAGTGCGTTGAGTGCGGTGGAGAGCGAACCCATCGCGGTGGCGAAGAGACCGGCGGCAATGAGGCCCCGCAGGCCCGGCGTGAGGTCATGGACCATGAACCAGGCGAAGATCCCGGGATCCCCTTCGGGGGCGCGCGTCGGGTTCATCTCGTAGAAGCGGTAGATGAGGATGCCGATGGCGAGGAAACCGACCACCACCGGCAGGTCCACCAGACCGGAGACGATGACGGCCCGCTGGCCTTTTTTCGCGTCCTTGGAGGTAAGCATGCGCTGCACCATGTCCTGGTCGGTGCCGTGGGTGGCGAGGGTGGTGAAGATGGAACCGAGCAATGCGGCCCAGATCGTGTATTCCTGGGACAGGATGAAGTAGATGGATTCGCCGATCGATTTGTGATCCTCACGGATACCCGTATCGATCGCCACCGGCGTGGCGACCGATGAGGCGAAACCTTCCCAGCCACCGGTTTTCCCGAGCAGCCAGAAGAACACGTAGAACGCCGCACCGAACATCAGGGAAACCTGGATGAGGTCCGTCCAGACCACGGCCTTGATCCCGCCGAGGGTGGTGTAGATGGCGGTCAGGAAGGTGATGAGCACCACCGCCCCCGCGTAGATGAACATCTCCTGCACGAAGCGTTCCTCCTTCGGCATGGCCATGAATTCCGGATGGACCACCTCCCACGCCAGCACCAGCAGGATGGCCGCGACGAAGATCCGCGAACCGCTGGCCAGGGAGCGGGTCAGCAGGAACACAAAGGACGCCAGCCTCCGGGTCAGGCGGCCGAAGCGGATCTCCAGGAACTCATAGATGCTGACGACGTTGTATTTGTAGAACGGCTTGATGAAAATGGCGGCGACCAGCAACCGGGCGAGGATGGTGCCGATGACAAGCTGGGCGTAGATGAAATTCCGCTTCGCGAACCCCTCCCCGGGCGTGCCGAGGAACGTGCCGGCGGAGATCTCCGAAGCGAGGATCGAGGCGAGCACCGCCCACCATGGCATGGAGCGGTCGCCCAGCGCGTAGGACTCCATCGTTTTCTGCCCCCTGGCCGCGTACAGGCCAATGCCGATGATGACCGCGAAATAGACGCCGACGATGAACAGATCCAACCCGAATTCCGACATGCCCGCCAACCTAGGCTTCCGCACCGCCGTTCCAAGCTAATAAGCGGCATTTCCCATGCCGGGTTGATCCGCATTTCCCGTACATTTGCCTTTCCGCCCCCATCCGGAAACGGCATGGTCTCCACCGATGTCGGAAGCTCCCAAACTCGTTCGTGACGATCCTTGGCTGACCCCCCACCTAGCCGCCATCGAGGGCAGGATGAACCACTTCGCGGCAACCCTCGCGGACATCCGGCGCACCTCCGGCTCCCTGCCCGCCTACGCCACCGGCCACAAATTTTCCGGCATCCTCCACAATGCGGCGTCCAACCAGTGGATGGTCCGCGAGTGGGCTCCGGCGGCGAAAGGCGTCTTCCTCACCGGCGACTTCAACGGCTGGAACCGGGAAAGCCACCCCCTCGCCCCGTCCAGCGGCGGCGTCTGGCAGCTCCGCCTGCCGGGTGACGCGCTCCAGCACGGGCAGCGGGTGAAGCTGCACGTCATCGGTGCGGACGGCAGCCGCCGCGACCGGATCCCCGCCTGCATCCGCCGCGCGGTCCAGGATCCCTCCACCAATGACTTCAGCGGCCAGATCTGGAACCCGCCCCAGGCCTACGAATGGAAAAACGGATTCGATCCCTCCACGGTTGGTGCTCCCCTGATTTATGAAACGCACGTCGGCATGGCCGGGGAGGAGGCGCGCGTCCACACCTACCGGGAGTTCGCGGACGGCATCCTGCCGCGCATCGTCAAGGCAGGCTACAATGCCGTGCAGATCATGGCGGTGCAGGAGCATCCCTACTACGGCTCCTTCGGCTACCACGTCTCCTCTTTCTTCGCCGCCTGCTCCCGCTTCGGCACCCCGGAGGACCTGAAATACCTCATCGACACCGCCCACGGCATGGGCCTGGCGGTCCTGCTGGACGTCGTCCACTCCCATGCGGTGAAAAACACCGCGGAGGGACTGAGCGACTTCGACGGCTCCGGGAACCAGTATTTCCATGCGGGGGAACGCGGCGACCACCCGCTGTGGGACTCGAAATGCTTCGACTACGGAAAGCCGGAGGTCCGCCAGTTCCTGCTCTCCAATCTCCGCTACTGGCTGGAGGAGTTCCGCTTCGACGGCTTCCGCTTCGATGGCGTGACCTCGATGCTCTACCACTCCCGCGGCGACAAGGCGTTCAACACCTACGACGACTACTTCGGTGCGGATGCGGACGGCGACGCCATCCTCTACCTCCAGCTCGCCAACCAGCTCATCCGGGAGATCAAACCGGGCGCGATCGTGGTGGCGGAGGACATGTCCGGCATGCCCGGCCTCTGCAAGCCGCTGGAGGACGGCGGCATCGGCTTCACCCACCGCCTCGCCATGGGCATCCCGGACCACTGGATCAAGCTGCTGAAACACAGCCGCGACGAGGACTGGGACATGGATGAGATCTTCGGCATCCTTGCGAACCGGCGGTACGGGGAAAAAACCATCGCCTACGCGGAAAGCCACGACCAGGCGCTGGTGGGGGACAAGACCCTCGCCTTCCGCCTGATGGACCAGGACATGTACCACCACATGGGCCTGGAGGACCGCAGCCCGGTGGTGGAGCGCGGCATCGCCATCCACAAGCTCATCCGCCTGATCACCCTGGCCGTGGGAGGTGAGGGCTGGCTGAATTTCATGGGCAACGAGTTCGGCCATCCGGAGTGGATCGACTTCCCGCGGGAGGGCAACGGCTGGTCCTACCACTACTGCCGCAGACAGTGGTCGCTGATGGACAACCCGGAGCTGAAATACCACTGGCTGTCCGACTTCGACCGCGCGCTCATCACCCTGGCCAAAGAGACGGACCTGCTCGCCGCCGCCCCCGCACAGCATCTCCATGTGGACCGGGAGCGGAAGATCCTCTGCTTCGAGCGGGCGAACCTCGTCTTCGTCCTGAGCTTCTCCGTCAGCCAATCCGTCTTCGATTTCACCTTCGCCGTCCCCGGGACGGAAACGCGGAAACTCGTCCTGGACAGCGACGCACGGGTCTTCGGCGGCCACGGCCGGGTCGATCACTCATTCGACTATCCGGTGGATGCGGATGGCCGGCTCCATGTCTATATTCCATCGCGCACCGGACTGGTGTTCGCGAAAATGTGAAAATGGACCACCTCCCCGTCATCCCCGATCCCGACCAGCCGGGCCACAAGATCGCCAACGCGATCCTGAAGTTCCTCGGCAAGATCCCCGAAACCAGCCAGTCGGAAAGCATCACTCCCCATCAGAGCGCGCAGGCGATCGCGAACTCCGCGGCCGCGAAAGCGGCGGCAGCCGCTGGTGCACTGGCCCTGCCGCCCGGCCCCATCGGCTGGCTGACCATCCTGCCGGAGCTGCACACCATGTGGAGGATCCAGACCCAGATGGTCGCGGACATCGCAGGGGTTTATGGAAAAACCGCCGCCCTTTCCCGGGAGCAGATGGTCTATTGCCTGTTCCGCCACGGTGCGGCCATGGCCGTGCGGGATGTGGTGGTCCGAGTGGGTGACCGCTATCTGGTGCGCCAGCTTTCGCCGAAGGTGCTGGAAAAGATCGCCAAGAAAATCGGCGTGAAGATCACCCAGAAATCGCTCGGCAAGGCCGTCTCCCGCTGGCTGCCGGTGGTCGGTGCTCTGGGTGTGGGCGCGTATGCCTTCTACGACACCGTGAAGGTCGCGAAGACGGCGATGGAGTTGTTCGAGCATGACATCGACGTCGAGCCTCCACCAGAGGGCAAAGGGCCACCGCCGCTGCCGACCAGAACCCTCGAACTGGAATAGCCGGGACGTCTGTCCACAGGGGTAGCGTAACGGCTGCGCCGTTACGGTTGGGAAAATTCACGACGATCCCCACTGCTCCGTTCCGTGAAAAGATGGCACCGATGGGTCATTGGTATCGGAAGCCCTCACCCATCCACCCAGCCGTGATGGCGCAGCCATCACGCTACGGAAGAACGGACCTCTCCGGCCTATTGCTTCCCCTTCGCCGGCTCTCCCTTGAGCAGCACCGCCCCGTCCCTGAGCCGCACCAACGGTTCCTTCTTGTTGTCCGTGACATTCCCTTTCTCCACCCAACCGGTCGTTTCGGGGAAGCGGAGCTGGATGTTCATCCCGCAGCCTGTCATCCGGTTGCCTCCGATGATGCAGGAGTTCCCTTTGTTGATGTAGATGGCGGCGTCCGTGCAGTTGATGAAGACATTGTTCCGGATCACCCCCCAGCGATGTTCCAGCGAGCGGTCGTGATCCCGGAAGTAGGCCGCGCCGGTGCCGCCACCGCCGAACGACGCACCGATGAAGCAGTTCTCGAAGCGGTTGCCCTCGATGATGGTGTCCATCGAGTTCCCCTTGGTGAACGCGCCATAGGCTGGCCCGCCGTTTTTCTGCACGTTCACGAAGCGGTTGTTGCGGATGACCCAGTCCTTCACGGCCACCCCGTCGATCCCCTCCACCACGCTGCGGGTGCCGCCGGTCTTTTTCGTGAAGCCGATGTCGCAGTCCTCCACCAGCAGGCGGTCCGGGTAGTGGCCCTTGTCCGGATCACTGGTGCCCTTGACCCCGGACTCGCCGTGATCACGCATCACCACGTTCCGCAGGACGCAGTCGGTGGAGGAAGTGTTGAGCTTGAAGCCATGGTAGTAGGAATTCCGCACCGTCAGGTCCCGGAACGTCCACTTCGGGGAATCGGTGAGTTCAAAGATCATCTGCACCGACTTGGCGTCCTGCCCGTCACCCTCGATGATGACATCCTCCGGCTTTCCCGTCGCGCCGCGCACCGTCACCGGCCCGGGACGTCCGGTGATCCAGATCCTGGAGTTGCCGGTGATGCGGTATGTCCCCTTCGCGATGACGATCTCATCCCCCGGCACCGCGGTCACGCAGGCATTCTCCAGAGATTTGAAATCCGCCACCTCATGCACCGCCGCGAAAGCGGATGCGGCGGAAAGGAGAAACAGGCGGATGGCTCTCATAGGGTTTCGTGTTCGCTGCTGGCGACGAGGCCCTTCCCGTCCTGCAGGTTGAAGTAATAGACCTTCGTGCCTTCCGGCAATTCCGCCTCCACGCGGCCGTCACCGGGCGTCGCGGCGATTTCCTTCCACACGCGCTTCTGCCACTGGCCTTCGTCCGTGGTGTAATTGAGCGCCGCGGAAACCATCTTCCCGCCTCCGGTCCATGCAGCGGAAACCTTCCGGCCATCCCTCGCACCGAGCGTGACCTTCGCCATGGCCGGGCCACCCTTCAGCACCGCGTCCGCCATCGCGTGGATCTCCGCCGGAGCCTCCCCCGCCGCTCCGTGGCCGTGCGGCATGCGCGGCCGGATCGCGAGGAAACGTTCGCCCTGCGGCAGTTGGTAGGACCGCTGGAGGGAGTCCATGGGGAAGGCGAAGTCATTCGTCCCTGTGACCCACAGCATGGGCATCTTCGCCTGCGGCAGATGCGCGGAGGGATCCCAGTTCACCCGCCACTTCTCCTTGTTCTCCGGCCCCATCTTTCCGAACGCGTCCAGCCAGGCGGAATTGTCCGTGAGGAATCCACATCCGTACACGGGCACGGCGAACTTGAAACGGTCATCCACACCCGCGGCGATGCACGTCAGGTAACCTCCCCACGAGATGCCGGTGATGCCCGTCTTCTCCGCATCCACCCCGTCCTGCGCCCGGATCCATGAATGGGCCAGCATCACGTCCGAAACCGCGTGATAGGTCCACTGGTCCTTCAGCGGCTTGTCGATCTGGTCGAAGCCCCCCCACCCGGGAGGTCCACCCATCTCGTGGCGCGGATGGTTCCGGTAGCCCCCACCGCTGACCGAGCCACAGGTGTCCATCGAGATCGCCGCATAGCCGCGGTCCACCCACAGCTTCACCCATGAGGAGAATGCCGAGCCGCCGCCACCATGCACCAGCACCATCGCGGGCACCTTGGCTCCGTCCGGGGATTTCGGGATGCCGTAGTAGGCGAAAAAGCGTGTCTTCTTCCCATCATGGTCCGGCCCATCGATGAACACCGCCTTCACTTCACCAACCGCCTTGTCCGGCAGTGCGTGGGAAACAGGCACTTTCTTCAGCTCATCGACCGGCCACGGCGAAGCGGCGGCAACCACCGCGAATCCCAACCAGGCGAGCAAAGCAACGGTCTTCATCAGGCCTCTAGGATCTTGATCTCACCCTTGTGGCTTTTCTCGAATGCGTGCATCCGGTTGCCGTCGCCGTCGATGAGCTGGACCAGGATCCGCTCGTCGTTCACGTGGATGTGGTTGAAACCCAGGATCTGGCGGGAGAATCCGCGGCCGGTGTCCGTGATCTCATAAAGCCTGGCGCCTCCACCTCCGGAAACAAGGAAGCTGGGTTGGTAGCCCTCCACCTGGAGGTGCTGGAGGTTGTGGTCGTGCCCGGAGAGATAGAGGGAGATCGGGTTTTCCTGGAAGTAACCGCCCCAATTCTTGATCAGTCCCTGGTTGTCCTTCCGCTTCGTCGTATCGGAAAAAACCGGGTAGTGGCTGACGACCCATGTCCACTTCGCCTTGGTTTCCTTTTTCAATTCCGCCTCCAGCCAGCGTTTCTGATCGACCTTTTCCTGGGGAGTCAGCCCGCCCTCGAACGTGTTCGAGTCGAGGTAGATGATCTTCACGAGCGGCTTTCCGGCGGCGGGAAACTCAGTCGCATACCACTTCGCGGGCATCTTCCAGCGGGAGGCGGAGTTTGCCTTCGCATACTCGAGCTGCATGTCGGCCTTCGCCCTCCCCTGCTTGGAATCGTAGGACGGACCGTAGTCGTGGTTCCCCAGGCAGGCGTAAAAGGGGACGTCGAGATGTTCCTTGGAATACATCTCCTCGAATCCCGGACCGAACCGGGCGGGTTCCAGGTGGTTGTAGAAATTGTCGCCCAGCGCGAGGACCGCCGTCAGGGGGCTTCCCAGTTTTCCGGCGAAGTCGTTCATCCGCTCCGCCACCTGTTTCTGCGCGGCGTTGCCGGTGCCGAAGTCTCCGACGGCGAGGAAATGGATGCCGTCTTTTCCGAACTTCAGCTCAGGCACCGCAGCCGCGGAGCGGGAGGGCCACCCCGCACCGAGGGCAGCGCTGCTGAAGACGAGGGTCTTGATGACGTCCCGGCGGCGGAACGAGGGCTGGGCGGAGGATTCTTTCATGGGTTGACAGGAATACTGCCCATCGCCGGTCCACTCTTGCAACAGCTTCGCCCGGATGCCGTCTCCGGGGTCCCTGGATTTCGTTCCCGGGCGGGAACCGGACCGGGAACAGCGCCTGATTTTCCCCACACATGGTATTCACAAAAATACAGCCGATTTAACAATGCTTTGCCAAACCGGCGGAGAACGCCATAGTTGCGCCCATGAAATTGGCTCTCCAGATGACCGCCGCGGGCTGCACCGCGCTGCTGCTCGCGAGCTGCGGTTCCACGGGATCCACGGCCAGCAACAACAATCCTTCCGGAACCGGACCGTTCGACAGCCGTGGCAACTACATCGAGGAATGGGCGGACAATCCTTCCAAATGGAAACGCGGCGGATCCTCACCGGGTGACGCGCTGGTCATGAATGACGAGCCACCGGCGGACTCCGTGCCGATCCCGACCGCGGCAAACACCCGCCAGCCCGGCAACATCTCCCCGACCCCGGTCGTTTCGAGACCGACCCCGGTGAGAACCACAACCAGCACCTCTTCCTCCACCGCCCGCAAGCCTGCCGCCACCACGGCGTCCACCAAGCCCAAGCCGAAGGCCACCGTGGCGGCGAAAAAGCCTGCCGCGAAGCCGGCTGCCTCCCGCTACACCATCAAGAAAGGCGACACCCTTTCCGCCATCGCCGCCCGCAACAAGACGTCGGTCGCCGCCCTCCAACGGGCGAACGGCATCAAGGGTTCCCTGATCCAGCCGGGCAAAGTCCTGGTGATCCCCAGGTAACAGCCGCCGCTTCCGGAGAACTCCGGAACGGCACGAAAAAAGGCGGGCATCATTGCCCGCCTTCTTCGTTTCATGGGCCTGGACCCCGTTATTTATAGGCCTTCATCCACTCGACGATGTCCGCCACATCCTGGGCGCTCAGGCCGAGCTGGTCCGCGTTCAACATCAGCGAACGGTCCATCTGCTTGCGCTCCGCGATGTCCTTCTTCGCCACTTTCTGGACGATGCCACCGGTGGAGCGGATGGTGACAGGATCCCCGTCGGCGACGATCAGGCCGTCGATCCACTTGTTGCCCTTGGTGCGGATGGCGACTCCTTCAAAGCCGAGCGCGATCTCCGCGGACGGATCAACGATGGCCCGGGCAACGACTTCGGCAGGCTGCCGGGAACCGAAGCCTTTGAGATCCGGACCATGCTCCACACCCTGGCCATCAACCTTGTGGCACATGACGCAGCGCGCGGCGGCCAGCTTGCCCTTCGCGGCATCGCCCTTGAGCGCAAGGACGTCCGCCGCGGTGAACTTGGTGGAGGAAGGCTTGGCGGGAACCGTGACTTCCACGATCTCCACCGGCTTCTCAATCAGACCACGTTTCTGCATTTCCTCTTTGACGCCCATCGAGGCCCACTCCCCTTCGCTGCGGTTGGTGAGCCACCACTTCGCCTGGTCCTTCACCGGTGAATCGTTCGAGGCCAGATCGAGCATCGCCGCGACGGAGGGAGCCGCCTTGATGAAAGCGATGGTATCCACCGCCATCTTCCGCTGTTCCTCGCTGAGGCTGCCGTCGAGAGCGCGGGCCTTCAACGCCGGGACCGCGGCTTCCGGCATCAGACGCCAGGTGAGACGCGCGAACGTGTCGGACCACTTGGAAGGCTCGCCGGGCTTGAGCGCCTCGGACAGCGCGCTCCAGAGCTGGGCGGTGTTCTGGCCGGCACCGGCACCGATGGAGAAGAGATAGGCGCGGTCTTCACCGTCGTAGGCTCTCGCCACTTCCACGAGCACTTCCTTCGCCTCGTCAAAGCTGCGGTAGCGCATTTCCTGGGCGGCTTCCGCACGGATGGCGGATGACGGATCTTTCGCCAGTTTCTTCGCGTAGGGCAGGGCATCGACCTTTCCATCGGTCCGGCGGACCGCGCGGAAAGCGATCAGGCGCTGGGCCTCATCCTTGCTGGCGACGAAGGTATCGAGTTTCGCCACGCCCTTCTCGCCGAGATACGGCAGCAGCCAGATCGCGCGGTTGGCGATGAAGGGGTTCTTGTCGTCCAGTACCGCGACCACGGCGTCATACGCCTTCGCACCTTCGGACTTCAGCTTCTGGAAGCCGAGCCAGCGGGTGTTCACCGCCGGGGATTTCAGGGCGGCGACGGCACCGTCGATGGTGTTGAGATCAATCTTCGGCACCACCGATTTGAAGCCCTTCGGCGCGAGGCGGTAGATGATGCCGCCGGCACCCTCATCCTGGGTGCCGTGACCTCCCACACGGGGGTCCGTCCAGTCAGAGACATAGAGCGCGCCATCCGGACCGACCGTGATGTCAGACGGACGGAAGAGGAGATGCTGGATGTCTTCCTTTTTCTTCTTGTCCAGATCCTTGATGTTGCCGCCGACGAAGTCCGAACCGGCGAACACGCCGGAGGTGTTCGTGGTGAGGAAATCCTTCCGGTCGAGCGTGCGGCCCGCGCCCTTGATCTCCGGGCGGTAGGAAAACACCACGTTTTTGCCCGGCTCGCAGGAGAGCAGGGTGCCGTTGAACGCATCCCCCATCGCACCGTTCTCATAGAAAGCGATGCCGGTGGGGGAACCGCCACCATAGACATCCCCGGCGGGCATGGTGTCCGGGTCCCACTGGCGCCATTCAGCGGTCGGCGTGTCCTGCCCGGGGCGCTGGTCGGCTTTCCAACTGCGCTTGCCGTCACGGGAGGCGAAGCCCGCGTTGCCCCGCTCCAGGATGTGGGTCACGCGGCAGGCCGGCGGGTCATCGTTGTCATTCTGATAGAGGTCGCCCAGCGTGTTGATCGTCTGTTCGTAGGAGTTCCGGTAGTTGTGGCCGATGATCTCCGCATGGGTGGCGTCCGGGTTCATCCGCACGGTGAAACCGCCGACATAGACGAAGCCATCGTCCGATTTCTCCCCGGCGATCTTCCGGGAATCCACCGCTTCCTTGCCGAAGCGGCGGTCCTCATATGGACTGCCGATCCGGAAGGTCTTCCCGGAAGCGTCCGTGAACTGGCCGCACATGTTCCCTTGGTTGAAGTACCATTTCCCGTCCGGACCACCGGTCAGGGAGTGCAGGGAGTGGTCATGGTTGTAGCCGTTGAAGCCGGTCAGGATCACCTCGCGCTTGTCGCCCTTGTCCAGCTCCAGCTTCCCGTTGCGGTCCACATCGGTGAGCTTCAGGAGATTCGGCGGCTGGGAAACGATCACCACATTGTCAAAGACCGCGATGCCCAGCGGGGTGGTCAGTTCCGGATCCTGGTAAAAGACGGTGGACTTGTCCGCCTTTCCGTCGCCATCGGTGTCCTCCAGCATCACCACGCGGTCACCCTCCGGGCGGCGGTTGGAGACGTGGCGGTAGTTCACCCCTTCCGTGATCCAGATCCGCCCGAGATGGTCGATGTCCATGTTCGCCGGGTTGTGGAACATCGGTGAGGTCGCCCAGGCGGTGATCTCGAAATCCTTCTCCGAGCAGACGAAGGCCTCAAGCTGGGTGATCGGAGGCTCGGTGGATGGCGTCCAGGCGTGCGCGGCGGGAACGGCGGCGACGATCGGGAAAAGGTGGCGGAATTTCATGGGTTGGTGCGCGGTCGGAACGGGTTGCGGTGGGAAAAGGATGTTCAGGATTTTCCGGGCCGGTCAATGGACCTTTCCGGAGGCGGAAGGGCGGAGTTTGTAACCATCCGCTCCCCTATCCTGTTGTCCCGGGACGACCGGAACATCACCGGATTCCGGAAAATTTCCGCCTGCGGCGGTTCCCACTGATCCTTGATTGTTCCCCGCGGATCCGGGAGGCTCCGCGTCCTATGGAAGACGGCACCGCCATTGGGAAATCCACCCCACGTGAGGGAAAATTCCTCAGACGGAGATGGATCCTGCTGCCCACCTGGCGGCTCGGTGTGATCGCGGCCGTGATCATCGGCATTCCGGCGGTTTTCGCGTTCCTCAATCTCTATGAGTGGCTGGCGGTGACGGAACCGGCTCCCGGGGCCAGGACCCTGATCGTGGAAGGCTGGATCCCCGACCACGCGCTGGAGAAGGCCGCGGAATATGCCGCAGCCACGGACGCGGCGGTCGTTTTCTGCACCGGGGTCCCGCTTGACCGGGGCACGCTGGATCTTCCCTACAAGACCTATGCGGAGTACGCGGCGGCCACCTTGGCGAAGATGGGCGTGCCAGCCGACCGCATCCGGTCCGTCCCGTGCGAACCCTCCAGAACGGAAAGAACCCGCATGATGGCACGCACCCTGGCCGGCCAGGTGGCGGAGAATCCCATGCTCTCCCCTGACAAGCGCGCCGACCTCATCACCAGCGCGGCCCATGCCCGCCGCAGCCGGATGATCTTCAGGGAGGAACTGGGCGACGGATGGGAGATCGGTGTGATCAGTTGCCCGGACCCGGAAGCGGATCCGTCCCGCTGGTTTCTCAGCAGCAAATCCGCGAAGGAGGTCATCACCGAAGTGATCGCGCTCGGCCTCACTTTTGTCAGTGGCAACTGACGGAGAAAGTGTCTCCCGCCTCGCCTTCGACACGCTTTGACAAACCGCCGCCGCCCCCATAACCAATGCACATGCGGTCGCTCATCAAGCATGTCCTGAAACGCGGGGAACCCACGGATGATCTCCACGTCGCCGGCTGGGTCCGGACCCGGCGGGATTCCAAGGGATTTTCCTTCATCGAGCTGAATGACGGCACCTGCCTGGGCAACCTCCAGATCGTCGCGGACGAAGGCATCCCCGGTTACGACCAGATCGCGAAGATGAACACCGGTGCATCCGTGGAGATCCGCGGCCAGCTCATCCCCTCCCCCGCCGCCGGACAGAAATGGGAGATGCGCGCCACCTCCCTGAGACTGCTGGGCGAGGCACCGGACGACTACCCGCTGCAGAAAAAGGGCCACAGCCAGGAATTCCTCCGCTCCATCGCCCACCTCCGCCCGCGGACGAATCTCTATGGCGCGGTCTTCCGGATGCGCAGCCGCATCGCCTACGCGATCCACAAGTTCTTCCAGGAGCGGGATTTCATCTACGTCCACACCCCGATCATCACCGCCAGCGACTGCGAGGGTGCGGGCGAGATGTTCCGCGTGACCACCCTCCCTGACGACAAGATCAGCCGCGACACGGAGGACTTCTTCAACAAGCGCGCCTACCTCACCGTGAGCGGCCAGCTCGAGGGCGAAACCTTCGCCTGCGCCCTTTCCAACATCTACACCTTCGGCCCCACCTTCCGCGCGGAAAATTCCAACACCTCCCGCCACGCCGCGGAGTTCTGGATGATCGAGCCGGAAGTCGCCTTCTGCGATCTGGAAGGAGACATGGATCTCGCGGAAGCGCTGGTGAAATATCTCGTCACCTACGCCCTCGAAAACAACGAGGGGGACTTGGAGATCTTCGGGAAGTTCGTGGACAAGGGCCTGCGCGAGCGACTGGAGTTCGTCGCCAGCCGCCCGTTCGAACGCATTTCCTACACGGATGCGGTGGAGCTGCTGCTGAAAAGCGGAAAGCAGTTCCAGTATCCCGTGGAATACGGCCTCAACCTCCAGTCGGAACACGAACGCTGGCTCACCGAGGAACACTTCAAGCAGCCGGTGACCGTCTTCAACTACCCGAAGGAGATCAAACCGTTCTACATGCGCCTCAATGATGACGGGAAGACCGTCACCGCCATGGACGTGCTGGTGCCGGGCATCGGCGAGATCGTCGGCGGCTCCCAGCGCGAAGAGCGATACGATGTGTTGATGGAGAATTTCAAGAAGCACGACCTCGATCCGGAGGCCTACGGCTGGTACGCGGACCTGCGGAAATACGGCAGCGTCCCGCACGCGGGCTTCGGTCTCGGTTTCGAGCGGATGCTCATGTTCGTCACCGGCATGACGAACATCCGCGACGTGATCCCGTTCGCACGCACGCCTGGGAACTGCGAGTTCTGAAACAGGTCACGCGCTTTTCCTCACCTCATCCGGCAGGAAGCGGTTCCAGCTCTCATCCCCCAGCCCGTTCTCGCGCAGGCCGAACAGCGGACGCCAGCGCGGCGCGATGGGCGGGTGGAGCGGGTGCATGCCCGCCTCCTGGGGGAGCTTGTTCGCCTTCCGCGTGTTGCACTTCACACATGAGGTCACGATGTTCTCCCAAGTGGTCTTTCCGCCTTTCTGACGGGGCATCACATGGTCCAGGTTGAGCTGGTTTTCCGGCAGAATTTTCGTGCAGTACTGGCAGGTGAACTTGTCCCGCAGGAACACGTTCCGCCGGGTGAATTTCACCTCCAGCCGCGGCTGCTTGTCATAGATGCCCAGCACGACGATCTTCGGCACCCGCAGCGAAATGCTGACGCCGTGGATCATCTCCGGATCGATGACCTCCGCGGAGTGGTCCATCCAGGAGCCCAGGTCATGCGCCTTGTAGCACTCCTCCCCATCCACCTGGACGACGAGCGCATGGCCCAGACAGAGGAGGTGCAACGCACGTCTGACGGAACAGGTGTGAATCGGCTGCCAAAACCGGTTCAGCACCAGAACGGGGAGTTCTAGTACGGCAGTCATAAACCCTTTTCAAACCAATCGCCCGGAAAGTAGCAGGTCCCTCCTCCACGGCAACGAAAAAGCCAATACGGAATCGTCTCGCAAGCAGGGCCACCTCATTTCGGGAATCCAACCGCGAATGGACGCGAATGAACACGAATGGAAGGTCGGCTGATCCCGGATTGGGAGATGGAGCGGGGATTTTCCGGATGGAGTAGCATCACCACCCAACCCTGATTCACGGTGAATTCGCGTCCATTGGTGTTCATTCGCGGTTCGGAATTCCTGAAACGAGCCAACAACCGTCCTGACAATTCCGAAATGAGGTGGCCCTGGTCTCGCAAGGGTTCCCCACATTGCTCCGTAGAGGCATTTCCATGCATCCGCACAAGCTCCTTCCCGCGTTGGTCTGCCTCGTCACCCTCCCTTCCGCCCATGCCGGCGAGGTTTTCCAGATCCGCGGCGGACTGCCGTCTTTCTTCGCAAAAGTGGCGAACCCCGGTGAGGAACCGGTGCGCGTCAGCTACTTCGGCGGCTCCATCACCGAGGGTGCGGGATCCTCCGATCCGAAGTTCAGCTACCGCTCGCTGCTCACGGAATGGCTGAAAAAGGAATATCCCAAGGCGAAGATCCAGCCGTTCAACGCGGCGATCGGCGGCACCGGTTCATGGCTCGGAGCCTACCGCTGCTGGGAGGATGTGGGCTACCAGCGCCCGGACCTGGTGATCGTCGAGTTCGCCGTGAACGACGGCGGACTGCCTGAAAACGAGGTGCTCGCCAGCATGGAAGGTATCGTCCGCAAGCTACGGGAGCGCACCCCGTCGAAGCCCGACATCCTCTTCGTCTACACGATGACCACCGGGCAACTGGAGGAATTCAAAAGGGGCGAACTCCCCGCCACCACCCGCTACCATGAGAAAATCGCGGAACACTATGGCATCCCGAGCGTGGCGATGTCCCGGTACGCGGCGGACCAGATCATCGCCGGAAAGCTCACCGCGGAGGAATTCGCCAAGGACAGCGTGCATCCCACGGACGCCGGCTACGCGCTCTACCTGGAGGCCCTGAAACCGTTCTTCGGGAAGGCGGCCACCGTTTCTCCGGAAACCAAACCTCTCCCCGCACCGCTGGTCCAGCGTCCGCTGCAGGATGCCCGCCTCATTTCCTACGACTGGGCGGAGTTGGATGCCGGGTGGCTGGGCTGGCAGCTCAGTTCCACCGACAGGATCCCCCACCTGGCGGTGAGCGACAAACCCGGCTCCACCATCACGCTGAAGTTCAAGGGAGCGCAGGCCGGGATCTACTGCATCATCGGCCCCGATACCGGGAACATCGAATACTCGCTGGATGGCGGGGAGTGGAAACACAAGGTGCTCTTTGACAAATACTGCCTGGACTACGCCCGGCCGCAGGCGTTCAGGCTGGTGGATGGCCTCGACCCCGGCCCGGAGCGCACGCTCAGGATCCGCATCGCGGAAGACACCCCGGAAGGCAGCAAGGGACGCTTCACCCGCCTGGGTTACTTCCTGGTCGATGGACAGGTGAAGAATCCCACCGAAGGCATGGATCCGCTCGCCCGCATCGATGCCATCTATGCGACCATGAAGCCGGTGACATGGCAGCCGCCCGCCGACCGCTGGAACCATCTGGCGAAGACAAAGGCCAAACTGGAGGGCGGCCCGAAACTCAACATCGTCATGCTGGGGGACAGCATCATCGGTGACACATCTTCCTCCAGTTTCGAATACCTGCTGGAGAAGGATTACCCGAAATGCGACGTGACGAAGACCGTCAGTGTCCGTGGCTCCACCGGTTGCTGGTGGTACAAGGACGACAACCGCGTGGAGCAGTATGTATTCCGCCACAACCCGGACCTCCTCGTCATCGGCGGTATCAGCCAGCGAGGCGACATCGAGGCGATCCGCTCCGTGATCCACCAGTGCCGGGCGAAGTTCCCCGATCTGGAAGTCCTGCTCCTTTCCCCCACCTTCGGCGCGCCGCCAAACCCGAAAACCGGTCCGAGCGAGGAATACAAGGCCTACCAGGCCGCGCTGCCGAAACTCGCCGCCGAAGAGAAGTGCGGCTACTTCGACATGACCACGCCGTGGAAAGCCTACATCGACTCGTCCGGCTACGCGCTTGATTCATTCAAACGCGATGTCGTCCACGCGAACGATCGCGGCAAGCAGGTCCTCGGCCGCCTGATGCAACGGTTCCTGGCTCCGTGAATAGAGCCGCAATACCTCCGATATTATGTTGAACATCCTCTGATAGATATTTACCCAGTTTGAGAACCTCAATCACCATCGAATCATTGCGGAGAATCGAATCCGCTTTGCAACGATTTGGAGAGAGGTATCTACAACTTCTGTTATTTTTTTCTCTGGTTACTCTTGCCATCATAATCGTCTTTTCTCGGAGCAGCCGCTTCTTTCGGAAGCCTTGGCAAGGTCTTCTTATTATCCACCTGCCTCATTGTTCGAGATTTTTGAGAAACTGAAATTTTCCCAGCATTGCTTGTGGATTTTCGCCTTCGTTCCAAGAATCCCAAAACGATAGGCCAAGACAGCATAAACCCAATCAAAGTAAAAACTCCAGCCACGCAAGATGCGAAGATTCTCGGAACACCCCAATAAGTATAGACCTTGATCGGAAGCTCATAATCTCCGCTGGCGAGAGGTTCGACTGATTTTCCATTTATTTTTGCCGACCGCCACTCACCATACCTCATACCGTATCCCAACACCTCAGAAATATGGAGAAGAATTATGTGATCACCTTCACCCTTCGGACTAACAGTCCATTTGATCTCGAGAGGAAGTTTATCGTTTTCAACTAAAATTGCAGAATCGGGCTCTACTTCAAATCCAGAAGACTTGACCGATATGTTTAATTTTCCAGAAATTTTATCCAATTTATATGAGCTGATTCTAGGAGAAGAGGAATCAGAAGATGGGCCACCAAATCCTCTTTCAAATCCCCCCTCAACAGCGGATTTTCGACGACATTCATAACCTCTTGATAGCTCAGACTAACGAGTAGTGTTTGATTCTCCCGCATCGTTGGAGGGTATTCCACCTGAAGCGCAGAAGTCACAAACATGCCCGGGCCAGCTGTCTCGACGGAACCGGAACCGCGAATCTCAAATTTGGACAAAGGTACATTCCCAAACTCTTCTGGATCATTGGGAAAGTTAAAAGCAAGAAACATCAATCCCAAACTGATACCATTCAAAATCAATACCGCCCGACGGTGCGCCAGCGACCAATTTTTTATACCATCTCTTAAAATTTTCACCGGCCCACTAATACCCGGATCTCGCATTTTCACAAGAATCCTGTTCTGGTTTGCGGATCCAAAGTCAGCACAGGCAGCATGAAATCCGTGAGTGTTAACGCCTGATTACCAGAGCTCTTGGAGAGTTCCATTTTTTTTGATCAACGCGCCAAAAATAAAGGACTTACCGACATGGCGCTTTGAAGAATAGCTGTTCAGCAAAAAAAGCAATCGCCTTGTCTGCTATACCTCAATCTTGAAGTAGTTCCCGTTCCGTAGCCAGATCCGGGCACCTTAAAAGGCTATTGCTGAAATCAAAGCTCCCTGTTCTCCTCATGCCGGAGGTCCTTCGCGGCCTCCATGTAGACGGCGTCCTCACCGATGTTGGTGGCCAGATCCCCGACCCGCTCCAGCGAACGGACGATCAGGATCAGGTGCAGGTATTCCTGGCTGCGGCCGGCCGATGTCTCCAGGCGGGAACCGTAGAGCGCGTTCGTCTCATGGTGGAGCTTGTCCAGCTCCTTGTCCCTGGAGTGCAGGGATGCCCCGAGAACCGCGTTGCGGTCGCTGTAGGCGGAGATGGCGTCACGCAGCAGGCGGTCGGCCAGCAGGTAGAGAGGCTCGATGAGGTTCACCTCCTGCAACTCCGAACCGGCGCTGATCTTCTTCGCCCGCTTCGCGATGTTCGTCGCATGATCGGAGATCCGCTCGAGGTTCATGGAGATCTTCATCGAGGAAACCACCAGCCGCAGATCCGTTGCGACCGGATGGAAACGCACGAGGATATCCACCCCGAGGCGGTCGATCCTCCTCTCGAGTTCATCCACCTCATCATCATCGGCGATCACGGCGTTCGCCAGCTCGACATTCCGTTCGAGCAGGGACGCGATCGCGCGCTCCAGGTTGTGACGTGCCTGCGCCGCCATCGAGAGGACTTCGGAGCGGAGGGCGGAAATGGCGACATCGAAGTCGCGGAAGATATGGACGTTGGGCATGGAATTGGTCTCTTTCTTCAGCCGAACCGGCCGCTGATGTAGTCTTCTGTTTTCTTCAATCTCGGGTTGTTGAACATCTGCATGGTATCGCCGAACTCGACCAGCTCGCCCATGAAGAAAAACGCGGTCATGTCCGAAACCCGCGAGGCCTGCGCCATGCTGTGGGTCACGATGACGATGGTGAATTCCTTCCGGAGTTCCCATATGAGATCCTCCACCTTGGCCGTCGCGATGGGGTCGAGCGCGCTGCACGGCTCATCCATCAGGATCAGCCGCGGCTTCACCGCGATGGTGCGGGCGATGCACAGCCGCTGCTGCTGGCCGCCGGACAGGCCCATGCCGGACTCCTGCAGGCGGTCTTTCACCTCATCCCACAGCGCGGCGGAGCGGAGGGCTTCCTCCACCGCTTGGTCGAGCACGGATTTCCGCCGCTCCCCGGCAAGGCGGAGACCGTAGGCGACGTTCTCATAGATGCTGCGTGGAAACGGATTCGACTTCTGGAACACCATGCCGACGTCCCGGCGCAGCTTCACCACATCCACCGAGCGGTCGTTGATGTCGATGCCGTCGATGGTGATCTTCCCGCTGGTGATGCGTGCGCCCGGGATCTCGTCGTTCATCCGGTTGATGCAGCGCAGCAAGGTGGATTTGCCGCAGCCGGACGGACCGATGAACGCCGTCACCGCATGGGCGGGGATGTTGAAGTCGATGTTCTTCAGCGCATGGCTGTGCCCATAGTGGAAATCCACCTTCGACACCTCGATCGAAGTGTAGGTCGGGTGATCGGGTTCGCCGCGAAGCGCTTCGATGGAGGCTGGCTCAGCCAAAAGATCCTGTGACATAGGCTTCGGTTTTGGATTCCTTCGGATTCTCGAAAATCTGCATCGTCTCCCCGAACTCGATGAGTTCACCGAGGTAGAAAAACGCCGTCTTGTCCGAGCAACGGGTCGCCTGCCCCATATTGTGGGTGACGATGACGATGGTGTAATTTTTCTTCAGTTCGATGAGCAGCTCCTCGACCTTGAGGGTCGCCAGCGGATCGAGCGCGGCGCACGGCTCGTCCATGAGGAGGATGTCCGGCTGGTTGGCGATGGCCCGCGCAATGCAGAGCCGCTGCTGCTGGCCGCCGGACAGACCGAAGGCGCTGGCATGCAGGCGGTCCTTCACCTCATCCCAGAGGACGGCCCCGCGCAGGGAACGCTCCGCGGCTTCATCCAGCTCGCTCTTCTTCGTCACCCCGGCCACACGGAGGCTGAAGACGACGTTTTCGTAGATCGACTTCGCAAACGGGTTGTATTTCTGGAACACCATCCCCACGCGGCGGCGGAGTTCCAGCAGGTCGATATCCGGCCGGTAGATGTCGATGTCATGGATCTTCACGGAGCCGGAGGTGATCTTCGCCCCCTCGATGCGGTCGTTGATCCGGTTCAGGCAGCGGAGCAGGGTCGACTTTCCGCAACCCGACGGCCCGATGAAGGCCGTAACCTGCCGGTCGGGAATTTCCAGGGAAACATCATGGATGACCTGCTTCTTGCCGTAGGCGAAGTTGAGGTTGCGGATGCTGATGGCGCTCGCTGCGGCCGCGGGTGGCGCCGGCACGATCTCCCCGGTGTTCTTGTGATCTTTCAAGGTGGTTACCATTTGAGTTTCGCGCGGAGTTTGGCACGCAGGATCATGGAGCCGGCGGAAAGCAGGGCCACCAACAACAGGAAGACGAAGACGGAGCCGAACTGCGCGCGCTGCGTGTATTCCGAAGCGGGGATCCGCGCGGCGAGCGTGTAGATATGGTATGGCAAAGCCTGAACCTGCGAGGAGAGGATGTCCAACGGATTGGAAACGCCCTCCCAGGGGAAGTCATCCTTCGCGGCGACGGCCGCCGTGAACATGATGGGCGCGGTTTCCCCCGCCACACGGGCGATGGAGAGCAGCGACGAGGTCAGGATGCCCGGCAGAGAATACGGCAGCACGCACTTCCGGATGGTCTGCCAGCGGGTGGCCCCCATCGCCAGCGAAGCGTCCCGGAAGCCCTGCGGCACCGCCCTCAGGGATTCCTCCGATGCGGTGATGATCACCGGCAGGATCATGCACGCCAGTGTCGCACAGCCCGCCATCAGGGAGGAGTTCCATCCCTGGAAGCTGATATACAGGTCATTGATGAAGATCGGGATCGTCAGGAAGGAACGGTCCGACGGTTCCCCCGTGATGACCGGTACCGCCAGCACGAACACCGAGAAGCCGAACAGGCCGAACACGATGGAGGGAACACCCGCCAGGTTGAGGATCGCCAGCCGCACCGCGTCGATGAACGGACTCTGCTTCGCATACTCCGCCAGGTAGATCGCCGCGCTCACGCCGAAGAACAGCGCCAGGATGATCGAGCCGATGGTCAGCAGCGCCGTTCCCGCGATGGGACCCGCAATACCGCCCCCGGAATAGGAGTAGGTGGACTCGTTGTAGATCGGCTTGTCCGGATGCTTGGAGAGGTATTCGTTGTACTCGGAGGCCGGGAGCTGGTGCCTCGTCCCTTCCGAATCATCGAAGACGTGGAGCGTCTGGTTCTTCGCGGTGAGGAAATCGAAATCCACATACGGGGCCTCGCTTTTGAACAGGACCGGCGCTCCATCGACGATGATCTTGGCGAACAGCGCCACGGCGACGAGCACGATGAAATACGTCGTCAGGCCGAGGATTCCGCGGACGGCCACGCCTTTGACAAAGCCTTTCGGTGCCCCCTTACGGATCAGTTTTTCAGGATTCCACATGGATCAGTGAGGCTGCTTTTTGAAGAACCGGCGGGCGGTGGCATTGATGCCCAGCACGATGGCGAACAGGAGGATGCCCACCACGAACAAGGCCCGGTAGTGGACGCTGCCCAGAGGCACCTCCCCCAGCTCCTGGGCGATGATGCCGGTGAGGGTGTGCGCCGGTTGGAAAAATGTGCCGAGACCGGCGGTGAAGTCCGGAATCTTGATCCGGTTGCCCGCCACCAGCAGCACCACCATCGTCTCACCGATGACCCGGCCGAGACCGAGCAGCACCGCGGCCAGGATGCCGGAGAAGGCGGCGGGAATGATGACGCGGAAAGTGTTCTGGATCTTCGACGCCCCGAGCGCCTCCGCTGCCTCCGAGTAGGCGGAGGGCACGTTGTTGAGCGCATCCTCCGAGAGCGAGAAGATCGTCGGGATGCTCATCAGGGCGAGCAGGCAGCCCGCGGTGAAAATATTGAGCCGCTCCTCGATGGGGAAGCCGGGCAGCCATGCCAGGGAATCATTCATCGAGATGTCCCGCAAAACCGTACCCAGGACAAGGATACCGATGAAACCGAGCACCACCGACGGAATCGCCTGGATGAATTCGATGACCGGCTTCACCAGACCCTGCTCCCTCTTTGAGGCGAACTGGTTGGTGTAGATGGCCGCGCCGACACCCACCGGGATGCCGATGACCAGCGCCACCAGCGAGATCATGAGCGAGCCGACGAACAGCGGCAGGATCCCGTAGAAGTCCTGCCACTCACCGCCGGTGACCCAGTCTTTGCCGGTGAGGAAGGATTTGACGGCGGCGAACAGGCCGACCGGTTCGTCGTAGCGCCAGGCGTCCAGCTCAGCGGGCGTTTTGCCAAGGTCTTCGAGATAAATGGGGCTCACTTTCTTTGCCACGTTGAGCAGGTGGTTCGCCTCCCCTTCGCTGAAGGAAGCGGGCAGTTTCGCCAGCACCGCGGAGGCGTTCGCCCTCAGGTTTTGGTGGACGGTGATGCAGTCCTGCTTGCGGAGCAGCAATTGCTGGATCGGCCCCTCCACATCGACTTTCTCAGCAAGGGAGGCCTTCGCCTCGGCGATGAGTTTCTCCCGCTCGACGGGGTCTTTCGCCTTTTCGGCGGCGGCCATGAGGGTCTTGCGGTCCTTCTCCAGGATGTCAGCCTTTGAGAGAGCCGCCTTCGTGACGGTGACCGACTCGGTCATTTCGGAAACGATGGTGCCCAGTTCGCCACCCGCCTCCTGGAAGGCATCGATGGTGGCACGGGCTTCTCCAAGCGGCTCGGAGTGCTTCTGCTGGGCGGCGGAAAATTCCTCGCTGAGCTTCGTGACCAGCGGAGGGTCTTCGGAATCCTGTAGTGTCCTTGCCGAAATCGAGGAAATCAGGGATGTCCGCTCCTCAGCGGTGAGGTGCGGGGTTTTCGGCAGGGACTCGAGCGCCTTCTTGCGGGCCGCTTCGTAGTTCCCCTTCATGACGACCAGTGCTTGGGACTCCTGGTCGATGCCTTCGTTGTTGAGAATCAAATCCCTCGTCGGGGAGACGCGTTCGCTGTAGGCGTTCCACAGTTCGCTGGCCTCCAGCGTGCGCTTCATTTCCTTCGTCGCCTTGCCGTTGATCTCGGCATAGTAGGCGCGGTTCAGGATACTGGCGATTTCCTCATGGGAGGTGAGGTTCTTGCGGGAGATGTCCACGAACTCCAGGCCGGCGATCCGGTAGATTTCGAGTTCCCGCCGGTAGCCGGGGAAGAACCCGAGGCCCTCCTTCAGAAGGAACGCGATGATGAGCGTCAGGATGACGATCGTGAGGCCTGCGTTCGATGCGAAGAAGTAGCGGATGCCCTTTTCAAAGGAGAATCCCCTTTTCTGGAAGCGGTGTCCTTTTTCCGGTGGACTGGATTCGTGGCGACTCATGCAGTGAATGGCTTCAGGTGCGCGCGCGAGGGGGTGGGGCATCGTGGACCTGCGCGCGTCCACGATGCCCGGCAGCAACCTAAACAATCAAGACCGTATCAGAGGTCTTTGGTCGGGATGAATCCGACGCGGCGGACGATGGCCTGGCCGGCGTCCGACTCCACGAAGTCCATGAATGCCTGGGCCTCAGCGCTCGGCTTGTCAGGAGCGTAGAAGTAGCACAGGCGGGCGTAGGCGTATTTCTTGGCATTGCTGGCCACCGGCTCGACGCCGTCGATGCTCACGGACTTGATGCCGTTGCTCTTGGAGTAGGCCAGGCCGACGTAGCCGATGCCATTCTTGTTCTTGGCGACTTCCTGGGCGATCTGCTCGTTGCCGGCCATCTTCTGGGAAGTGGACGGGTAGTCACGGCCACCCATCGCAAGGCCCTGCCAGTCCTTGTAGGTGCCGGAGGAGGTGTTGCGGGTGTAGATCGAGATCTTTCCGGGAGCGCCGCCGATCTCGGACCAATCCTTCACCTGGCCGGTGAAGATCTTGGCGACCTGGTCCTTGGTCAGCTTGGAGATCGGGGAGTTCTTGTTGACCACCACCACGATCATGTCGTGGGCGACGGCGTGCTCCTTGAGATAGACGCCCTTGGTGCGGCAGAAGGTCCGCTCGTCATCCTTCACCTTGCGGGAAGACATGCCGATCTGGGCGGTGCCGTTGGCGAGGGCCGGGAAAGCGGTGGAGGAACCTTCCGCCGCGATCTCGAATTTGACGTTTTTGTTACCTGCCGCCTTGAAGGCTTCGGAAAGCTGCGGGACAAGCTTGGCACCGAGGGTGTCGGAACCCTTGATGCTGAGGGTCTGCGCGCCGGCGATCGTCAGGAGCGCCGCGGAGGCGAATAGAGTGCTGAGGAGTTTCATGTCGATTTGGATAGTTGTCTGGTTTCGGTAAGTTGGAATGGGAGCTTTGTGACGGTTCCGTCACGGCATCAGAAGAACATGCGGAGTCCGGTCATGGCGGTGTAGCCTTCGTAGTCGCCACCACCGAGCTTCGCGTACTCAAGGCCGGTCATGACCTTCAGCTTGTGGCCGTAGAGGTAGTAGTTGAGGCCCAGGTAGGCGGCGGTGTAGGTGCTGCCGGTCCGGTCCGGCAGGGCCGGGCGGTCCGCGGCGTTCACCACCGCGTTGTTGGTCAGGTTCTCATAGCGGCCCGGCAGCGTGATGCCGTCGCCTCCGTTGCTGGCGGCAACCTGGAGGCGACCGACGAGCTGCAGGCCGTCCGCGATGAAGTAGGACGGGATGATGGTCAGGCCATAGACATCCGCGCGGTTGTCGCCGAAGCCGTAGATCGCCTCCGTCATCAGGCCGAAGCGGCCATGGGTGATGTCGTTGGTGAGGGCGATCGAGGTTTTGAACGCCGGCGAAGCGCTCGGGGTATAGTTGTTGGCGGTCGTCGTCTCCAGGTAGCCCGGCTCCGTGTTATACATGACGTGCAGGGAGGCCACCGCGGAATCCAGGCTCGCGGCGGAGGAATAGTCATAGCCGATTTTCCCGAGGATCACCGCTCCGGCATCGAACTCGGAGAAGTCCCGCTGGCGGTCGCTGCCGTAGATGCCGGCTTCATAGAGCCAGCCACCGGCGATGCCCTTCCCGTTCACCCAGGCACCCGTCAGTTCACCCGGGAAGAGGAGGTTGGCGAGGAGGCCCCGCTCGAAGGTGAGGATTTCCTTGGAGGAGGTTTCCTGCTCACGGGTGAACTTCACCTTGGTCTTGCCGATGGAGATGTTCATCGCATCGCTCGGGGCATAGGTGAGATAAAGGTCGTAGATGTCCTTGTAGAGGTTCGCGTCGGCATCGGTATCCACGTCGATCTGGCCCTCGAACTTGAAGGCACGGAACAGCTTCGACTTGAAGCCGAAGCGGGCGCGGCGGACCTCGAAATGGTCGCCCCACACGCGTTCGTTGTTCGCGTCGGAGGCGTTCTTGTAGTCCTCCGTGTCGAGATCACCGACATTCGAGTCCAGGTTGAAATACTGGAGCTGCAGGCGCCCCTGGAGGGAGAACTCCTGGATCACGGAGTTGTCCTCATCCTTGTAGAGGGTCGCGGCGGACCAGATCTTGTCATAGACGGATTCTCCGGTGAGGCCTTTGGAGAAGACTCCTTTGTCCTCCGCGTTGGCCGCGCCGGTGGCGAGAAGGCCTGCCGCGAAAAGTGCGTGAGGGATGGATTTCATAGGTTGCATTGGTGTGTTTGGCCGGACGATTGACCGCTCTTTCCTGGGTTCCGTCCGGCGACCGATGCTTAAATCCAAACTTTGTCACATGCCCAAGGGGTGTTCGGTGACACAGATGTCACATTCAGACCGATTGGAAAATTCCTCGGATTTTCCAATCGGCGCCGACTTTACATGAAGCGCTTTTGAGACGCAGTCTCACCTGATCTAACCGTTAGCAGCGGTTGGAACCCTGATGCCCATGAAAGACAAATCCTCCACATTGCCAACCGTCCTGAGTTCGAGGGAAGCCCTCGCCCTCGCGACTTTCCTCACCGCAGGGCACGCCGCCGCCCAAGCCCCCGCCGCTCCGGACAAGAAAACACAAGGTCCTTCCGGCGAGACCCTTCCCGAGGTCCAGGTGACCGCCAACCGGCAGAACCAGCCCGGCGGCTCCTACAAGGTGGAAAAGCTCGATTCGCAGAAGTTCACCGCCCCTCTGGTGGACACTCCGCAAACCTTTTCGGTGATCCCCAAGGAAGTCTTCCAGCAGCAGGGTGCCCGCAATCTCACCGACGTCCTCAAGAACACCCCCGGCATCTCATACAATGCAGGGGAGAACGGCTTCGGCACCAACGCCAACAACTTCAGCCTGCGCGGAGTCGATACCTCGGGCAGCATCTTCCAGGATGGCGTCCGTGACAGCGGCAGCTACTCGCGGGATGTTTTCAACCTCGAGAGTGTCGAGATCGGCAAAGGCGCTGCGGCCGACAACGGCTATGGAACCGCCGGAGGTTACGTGAACCTCGTGAGCAAGACTGCCCGGGCCGAAAACTTCTACTCAGGAACCACCTCCTATTCCTTCGACGAAACCGACTCCAGCCCCCGCTTCCGCACGGCGTTCGATGTGAACCAAGCATTCTCCGGAAACGTGGCGTTCCGGTTGAACGCCTTCCTCCAGGAGGGTGGAGTGGCTGGCCGCGACTACGCGGAAGCCAACGGCTGGGGTCTGGCCCCCACCATCACCTTTGGCCTCGGCACCGACACGCGGTACACCCTTTCCTACCAGCACGTCGAACAGAACGACATTCCGGATTGGGGAGTTCCCACCGGAATATCCGCAGGTGGAGCAAACAACTTCGAAGGTGTGGACCGCTCCCACCGCGACACCTTCTACGGCCTGACCTCGGACTATGACGACACCATCACGGACGCGTTCGTCGCCCGGATCGAGCATGATTTCAACGAGGACCTGACGCTTTCGAACCAAACCCGGATCGCGAAAACGAACCGGCGCACGGACTTCACAATGCCGCATAGCTTTGACAACGCCGCAGGAACCACCGTGCGGCAGGAGCGGACCATCTATGACCGTGAGAACTTCAGCTTCTCCAACATCACCAACCTTTCCTACGAATTCGCCACAGGCAGTCTCGAGCACACCCTATCCGCAGGCTTCGAATTCATCCGGGAAGATGCCGACGCGCAGCGCTACGGCTCAACCAACCGCGCGGGTGTGGATGCCCATGATCCCAATAATAACCCGGGAATCGGTAACCCGGCGTTCCAAGGAATCGGCCAGGTGGATGTGGAAACCTACGGCCTCTACGTCTATGACACGGTCAAGATCAACGAGCGCTGGCAGGTCACCGGCGGGATCCGCGCCGACCATTACAAGGTCGATCTCGTGGACCGCAACCAACTGGGCGTGCCCGGTGGAGCGAACTTCAGCAAATCCGACACATTCCTCGGAGGAAAGCTGGGGGTCGTGCACAAGCCCGCATCGAATGGCAGCATCTATGCTTCCGCCGGCCTTTCATCCCAGCCACCCGCGTCATTCCTCTCCAACTCAGACGCATCCCGCGGAGGTGGCAACGGGTTTCCAGGAGCCGGCCTTGGCATCAACAACAAGGATGCCAAGACCCAGTATAACCTGAACTACGAGATCGGCACCAAGTGGGATTTCCTCGGCGGACGCCTCTCCACCACCGCAGCCCTGTTCCGCACGGAACGCCACGATGTGGCGATCTCCGGACGACCCACGGTTGCAGCAGGGGGAGCTACGGACACGGGCTATCACGAACAGATCATCCAAGGTATCGAACTCGGTGTTGCCGGGCAGATCACCGACGAGTGGTCCGTCTTCGGTGGCCTCCTCATCATGGACAGTGAACGGAAGGTCAGCTCGAAATGGGAACAACAGAGAATCAATGCTTCCACTGGAGCTGGAGAGCCGGAATACAACGCCGCCTACAACTCCTTCGACGGTGATGAGCTTGCTTTCACCCCGAACTACACCGGCAACCTGTGGACGACCTACCGTTTCCCGATCGGCCTCACCGTGGGCGGCGGAATGCAGTACGTCAGTGGATCCTACATCGGACGTCCTGACGATGCCGAGCGCATCGTCCCCAACGGTCGTTACGGAAAGATGGATGACTACTTGGTATTCAATACCATGCTCGCTTACGAGGTGACCCAGAACGTGACCGTCCGGCTGAACGTCGATAACATCTTCGACGAGGTCTATGCGGTTTCCTCCAACTGGAGCGGCGTGCGTTCCAACGTAGGACCACCCCGCACCTACACCATCAGCGCGGACTGGAAGTTCTGATCTTTAACGGGTTGTGTTGCAAATCGACCGTCATCCGGCTCCGGCCGGGTGGCGGTTTTTTCTTTTTCGGGAAAAAATGGAATAATCCGGGGTTGACGGAATTTGCTATTGAGACTCAGTCTCACGGCTGTTCGCCAAAAACCGCACGATCATCGGACGGAAAGTGGCGGGCACCCATTGCCAATTCCCATGAAACAAACATCCAAACCGTCGATCAGGGACATCGTTTCGACCCGCGAAGCGATTGCCCTGGCCACCTTGCTCACCGTCGTCCCATCCGTCGCTGCGGAGCCAGCCAAGAAGGAAGAGAAAAAAGACAACAAACCTTCGGGAGACGGAGAAACCCTCAGCGAGGTGACTGTCACGGCCCAGCGCGGCAGCGCATACAACCCGCAGAACGTGCAATCGCAGAAATTCACCGCCCCTCTGGTGAATACCCCGCAAACCGTGACGGTGATCCCCCAGGCGGTCTACAAGCAGCAGGCTGCCACCAATCTCGCCGACGTCCTGAAAAACACTCCCGGCATCACCTACAACGCCGGTGAAAACGGCTTCGTCGCCGGAGCTTCCAACTTCAACATGCGGGGCTTCGAGTCCTCCAACAACGTCTTCGTGGACGGCAGCCGCGATCACGGCAACAACTCCCGGGACATCTTCAACGTCGAATCCGTCGAAGTGGCGAAGGGTCCCGCCGCCGACAACGGCCGCGGCACCGCCGGGGGTTATGTCAACCTGGTGACCAAGACTCCCGGTCTGGAAAGCTTCTACGCCGGTACCGCCAGCTACGGTTTTGACGAAACCGAAGCCGACTCCCGCTTCCGCACCACCCTGGACATCAACCAGGTGGTCGCCAACAGCCCCCTCCAGGGCACCGCGTTCCGCCTCAACGCCCTCTTCCAGGAAGGTGGCGTCGTCGGCCGCAACTATGCCGAAAACAACGCATGGGGCATCGCTCCTTCCGTTGCCATCGGCCTCGGCACGGACACCCGTTTCACGGTCGCTTACCAGTACTACCAACAGAACAACATCCCGGACTACGGCGTTCCCGGCGTCATCGCCCCGGGGGTACATCCCACGGCAGCCGGCGTGCCCCACCTCGATCCCGCCGGAAACGTGAGGCGCGACACCTTCTACGGCCGGACCTCCGACTTCGACGACGTCAGCACCCACACGCTCCTCGCCCGGATCGACCATGATTTCTCCTGGGGAGGCACCCTCTCGAACCAAACCCGCTTCTCCCATGCGGACCGTTTCGCGATCTACACCATTCCCTTCGGAACCTCTCCCGCCCAACCGGCGGTCCCCACCGCGGTGGACGCGCGTCTGCAAGGATTCGACCGCCAGACCAAGGTCATCTCGAACAGCACCACCTTCACCCACCAGATCGAAACCGGAGCGTTGAAACACACCATCGCCACCGGTCTTGACATCGCCCGTGAGGAATCACGGGCCGGTCGTGACATCGCCAACCTCGGCGGCGCCTCGCTGGTCGATATCTACAATCCGGATCCGTCCCGCCCACGCCCCGTGGCAGGCGACCCGCATTCCGTCAACTTTGACGACGTGCGCGTGGATACCGTCGCCATCTACGCCTATGACACCATCGAGTTCAGCCCCCAATGGCAGCTCACCGGCGGCCTCCGCGCTGAATACTATGACGCGGAAATCCGGTCCACCACCGCGGCTGACTACGACGTCGATGATTTCACCCTCGGTGGAAAACTCGGCCTCGTCTTCAAACCCACGGACAACGGCTCCATCTACGCCTCCGCCGGTCTGACCCAGCAGGCGCCGGGCGGCGAGTTCCTCTCCAACCCGGATGCGTCCCGGGGCGGCGGCTCCGTTCCCGGAGTCGCAGGTCAGAACGCCGCGAAGTCCAAGACCCAGGAGTCCATCAACTACGAGGTGGGCACCAAATGGGAGTTCTTCAACAAGAAGCTCACCGCCACCGCCGCGGCCTTCCACTCGGAACGCACCAACATCGCCTTCGGCACCCAGCCGGACCTGAGCTACGGTGACCAGACGGTCTATGGTCTGGAACTCGGCGTCGCCGGTTCCATCACCGACAACTGGGCGGTCTTCGGTGGTCTCGCCTATATGGAGAGCAATACCCAGGTCGGAGCAGGAGTGGACGCAGCCATGGCGTTCGCACCCCGCTGGAGCGGCAACCTCTTCACCACCTATCGCTTCCCCTCCATCGGTCTCACCATCGGTGGCGGACTCCAGTACATGGGGGAATCCAGCATCGGCCGTCCTTCCAATACTCCGAACGGCAGCCCGGGTGCCAACGTGAACGCGGGCAACCTGCCGGACTACATCGTCTTCAACGCGCTCGTCGCCTACGAAGTCACCGAGAACGTCACGGTCCGCCTGAACGTCGATAACATCTTCGACGAGCACTACACCACCACCACCAACTATCCGGGCACGCGCGCCTACCTTGGCACGCCACGCGCCTACACCATCAGCGCCGACTGGAAATTCTGATCCGCTCTTCTTGTTAATTGGTTGCTGTTCCGCCGTCCGGGTTGCGCCGGGCGGCGGAATTTTTTCCTCTCACTCCATTCCAGATCCTCTCATCCTTCCGCCATGATCCTTTCCATCCCGTCCGTGCTCGCCCCGCTTGAAGTGGCGGAATGCCGCAAGCTCCTCGAAGAAGCCCTCTGGGAAGACGGACGCGCCACGGCCGGCCACCAGGCGATGAAGGTGAAGGACAACATGCAGGTCCCGGGCGACCATCCGGCCGCCCGCCAAGTGGGCGCGGCGATCCTCAAGGCACTGGCATCCAACCCCCTTTTCATGTCCGCGGCACTGCCGCTGCACATCCTCCCGCCGATGTTCAACCGCTACTCCGGCGGCCAGACCTACGGCACCCACGTGGATGCTTCCGTCCGCACCATGCCGGACGGACGGCGCATCCGCACCGATCTTTCCTGCACCCTCTTCTTCGCCGAGCCGGAGGAGTATGAAGGCGGGGAACTCATCATCGAGGACACCTATGGAGCAAAGAGCGTGAAGCTCAACGCCGGTGAAATGGTGCTCTACCCCTCCACCAGCCTCCACCGTGTGGAACCGGTGACCAGCGGTACCCGCCTGTGCTCCTTCTTCTGGCTGCAGAGCATGATCCGCTCGGACGAACGGCGCTCCCTGTTGTTCGACATGGACATCGCCATCCAGCGGCTGAACGGCGGCCTGCCGGACCAGCCTCTGGTCCATGAGGCGACCACCCAGCTCACCGGCGTGTATCACAACCTGCTCCGCCAGTGGGCGGAGATGTGACGTTCACCCCAGGAGGCGCAGACCTTCCTTCACCGCCAGAACCACCCGGGTCTGCTTCTCAACGAAGTCCGTATCATGGGGTGCCTCCAGGACTTTCCTTTCGGCGTCCGCCAGCGTGAGCCAGAGTTGTCCGCGCATTTCTTCCCTCAACTCCTGATCCCCGGCCAGCGGTCCGTCACCCGCCAACCATTCCGCCAGAAACTCTCCGAGGAAATGAGGCTGGCAGACGCGGTAGATGATCGCCCCGTACCGCACCAGATCGGCCAGCCAGCCCCCCCGGAATCCCGTCGCCCGGACCATGGCCAAGGCTTCCTCCGCGGAATCCGTCGCCTCCGCGATCCAGTCTCCGACCTTTCCCGCTCCATCGGGTTCATCCAGCAGCATTGCCAGCGCCCGGCACCGGACGCTCCGCGCGAGAATACCGGCGACTGAAGTTTCCCGATCAGCCGGGATGGAACGCAAGCGGGAGATGCCCGCCCCGGCTTCCTGCCAAGCCTCCAGCGCCCGCGCTGCCAGAACCAGCGTTCTGGCACGGTTCACCCGCAACATCGCCGCCAGGAAAGCCCTCGTTGCCGTGGAGTCTTCACCCCACCCGGCCAGCAAGGCCTCCCCCGTGGCAAAGTCCCGCAGGGATGACTCCGCGTCCCCCATCCCATAAAAGGCCGCCGCACGGTTCAGCCAGGTCAGGATGATCCGGTCCACAAAGGCCGGATTCCCTGATGGGTCGATGCACGCCATCACTTCGATGGTCCGGTCGAAAGCCCGCATCGCCTCATCCAGCACCGCCGGATCCTCCATGCGGAGCAGCACGTCCCCCAGGTTCAGCCATGTGGCTGAGAGCAACCAGGCCGCCTCCTCATCCGTCCGCCAGGGGAGCCGTTCACGGCTTTCCGCAGCCATGCGGAAAATACCAGCCGCACCGTTCCAGTCGCCGTTTGCCATGGCACCGAACCCCGCGCCCATCCAGCGCGTGGTTTCCTCCACCAAAGTTGCGCGTTCTTCCGGATTCACGCCGCTTTCCTGAGTTCGGCCTGTTTCATCACGGAGATCCTGCGCTTCTTGAAGAAGCGCCGCCAGCTCAACGCGAATCCGGTCCAGACAAGAATCACCGCCGCCAGGGATGCAACGCCCATCAGCAACTGGCCGAACCAGCCCAGCGCCTCGCCGGTATGCACCCAGCGGGCGAAGGTGCGGATCTTCCGCCCCGTGGTCTGTGCGCCGAAGCCTTCATTTTTGACGATCTCACCGGAGGTGAGGTCCACGGTGAGGGTGCGGCGCAGATCCGGACGCCCGCGGTGGGAGTAGGAAACCGAGTAGTCGGCGGTGGTGCCTTTGGGCAGGGTCACGATGATCGTCCTCCAGCCGGGGCTGGCCGCCTTTACCTTTTCAAAGCCCGCATCCAGCCCCGCGAGGCTGACCGGAGCGCCGCCATGGTCGTGGCTATGGCCTGGCCCATCACCACCGCGGCCACCTCCACGCCCCGCCATACCACCTTCGGCCCGGCCTTCGCGTGCCATGCCGCCATCGCCACCACGGGGGCCACGGCGCTCGCCGCCTTCCCGGGGGGCACCACCGGCAGCCGGCGGGCCACCGGCACCGCGCGGAGGTGGCGGGGTTTCGCCCACCGCCGTGTAGATGAGATTGTTCGCCCACGAATAGGACATCACCAGACCGGTGATCACGATGAAGAAGAGAGGCACGCAGGCCCAGAAGCCGAACGTGTTGTGCCAGTTCCAGTCCCGGGCACGGCCCTTGAGGCGAAACTGGAGGGTTGCGACGGCGCGGAAAGCGGTGCGGCTCAGACGCTTCGGGAACCACAGGTAGAGGCCGGAAATGACGAGGAACAGGAACACCAGGTTCGCCGCCTTGGTGATGTTTCCTCCGATCTCACGGGAGTCCCCCTGCAGGGTGAGCCAACGGTGCAGCCGCAGGACCCATGCGAAGAAGCCTTTCAGGTTCGCGTTCCCCTCGCCCAGTGACTCGCCCGTGTAGGGATCCGCGTAGGCGGACTTTCCCCGTCCGAACTGCACGGACGCGGGCATCTCCGGATCTCTGTAGTAAGTGACTCCACTTGCCGCGGGGCTGGTGCCCGCGTGGTTGCCGAGGATTTTCTCCGGACCGGCCACCACCTGCTCCGGAGTGGCCTTCGTGACTTTCACCCCGTGGTTCGCTTCGAGGATCTGCCTCTCGAACGACATGATCACTCCGGTGAGGCCGAGGATCAGGATGATGAGGCCGGCCGCCAGACCGGTGGCCAGGTGGAGCCAGAATACGGACTTTTTGAAGAAGCGCATGAGAGTGCCGCAGGGGAAAGTGATGCGAATGCGTCTCAATTACCGGGCGAGGTCAAATCCAAACCAGCGTTCGGAAGGATTTTCCGCTGGCTCCGGGGAAAGGCGACGCCGTCAGGGAGCCTCCTGTTCGTCGCCGCCAAACCGGCCGCAACAGGAACCCGCCTCATGGAAACAGTCGGCGCAGAGCGATTCGTCCCCGGCTTCCGCCACGGATGGAGCGCCGCAGCGGTCGCAGGGAGAAGCATCGGCCATGGAGGATCATTTTCCCTGTTAGGTGTTGAATCAAGCAATCACACCAATTTCCGGCCATCAATCGGTTGCGAAGCTTTTTCTGGACACGGATTGAAGGATCAACGGATTGCACGGGTCTTTTGAAGAAGCCAATCCGCGTAATCCGTTGATCCTTCAATCCGTGCTTAAAAAATGCCGGACCATGCCGCCAGGTGCTCCCAATCCTTGGCGACATTTGGAACCAAGACCGGGATAAGGATGCGGGATCACAAAAAACTTTCGACATCGGGACCGCTTCGGGGAGACTGCCGCCATGTACGAAACCGCAGGGAAAATCAAAGTCATCTACGACACCCAATCCTTCGCCAGCGGTTTCTCCAAGAGGGAGTTCGTGGTGACCACAGCCGCCGACAAGTATCCCCAGGACCTGAAATTCGAGGTGGTGAAGGACAAGTGCCAACTTCTGGACGGCTACAAGGTCGGCCAGGACGTGACGGTGAACTTCGACATCCGGGGCAACGAGTACAACGGGAAATACTACGTGAACCTCTCCGCCTGGAAGATCCAGGGCGGCGGTGGCGGAAATGGCGGCGGTGGAAACGACAGTGAGTACGACCAGTCCGCCCCACAACGGCGGAGCGCCCCACGCCAGAACAGCCAGCCGTCTTCCGAACCATCCCCTGCGGACCTCCGGAAGGAAGACGACTTCGACGACGACGATATCCCGTTCTGATCGCCCGTCTTATTCCGGAATCACTTTCAGCCCCTTGAGCCAGGCGACCGATTTGGTCTGCCACTCGTCCCACATCGGGCCTTTGTAGCCGTTGAGTCCGTGGCCGCCGCTGGCCAGTTCCACCAGCTCCACGGGAATATTTTTGTCAGCCAGGGCCTTCCGGAACAGGCGGCTGTTCTCGATGGTGACCGCCTTGTCATCCAGCGCGTGGGCGAGGAATGCCGGCGGGGTTTTGTCCGTGACCTGCTTCTCGTTGGAGAACAGCGCCATGTGCTCCGCGGATGCATCCGCACCGAGCAGATTCGCCCGGGAGCCGCCGTGCGTGGCGATGTCCATGGTGATGACGGGATAGACCAGGATCATGAAATCCGGGCGGCAGGAGACACGGTCCACGGCATCCTCCGCGTCCGGCTTTCCCGCATCGAAGTGGGTTCCGGCGGTGGAGGCGAGGTGTCCTCCGGCGGAAAAACCGATGATGCCGATCTTTCCGGGATCGATCCCCCACTCCGCCGCATGGGAACGGGTCGTCCGGATCGCGCGCTGCGCGTCCAGCAGCGGGACGAACGCCCGGCCGGCAGGGAGCCGGTACTCCAGGACGATGCCCGTCACTCCGTGGCCATTGAGCCATTTGGCGATGCCGTGGCCCTCGGCACCGGTCACCAGCATCCGGTAGCCGCCACCCGGGCAGATCACGACCGCCGCGCCATTCGGCTTCTCCGGCTTGTGGACGGTGATGAAGGCATTCGCCGGATCAAAGGAACCGTCCCCCACCGGGGCCTTCCCCTCCGGCCAGAGGGGTTGGCGTTCCTGGGCCATGGCGGAAAGCCCGAGAAAAGAAACCAGGAAGGAAAGGATCAGCGTGGCTCGCATCCCTCCGACGCTAGGGTGCGGCGGCCATGCGTCAAGGAAGCAGGGCACAACGGACCATGCTCCCATTTGGGGTGGCACCTCTGGTCATGGAAAAGGATGACCGCTGATTTCACTGATTTACTGATTCATAATCTTACATCTGCTTTTCCGGAATCAGTGAAATCAGTGGCATCAAAATCCACCCAAGTCCTTCCGACTCCGAAATGACCAGCGGCCCCAAGGGACTTGCGGATCAACCCCACGGATGCATCCTCGGTCCATGGATCTCTCCAACTACCTCGCCATGGATCCCCACCTGCTGTTCGGTCTGGTGAATACGGAACTGCGCAACCACAGCGAATCACTCGACGATCTGGTGAAAACGCATGACCTGGACCAGGCGGCGCTGGAGGAAAAGCTGGAGACAGCAGGCTATACCTACCAGCCCGCCCTCAAGCAGTTCCGCTGAGCAGCCCCTCCGCCCGGAGCTGGCGGCGCATCTTTTCCACATCCACGTTTTCCAGGTATTCCCGGACGTTCGGGAACACACCCGCATGATGGCCGTAACGCGGGTCCACCATTTCCGCGATGGCCTGCTCCCTCGGCCACCGCTGGATGACCATGCGGTACATCGCGATGACCGCGCCCGTCCGGTCGGAGCCATGCCAGCAGTGGACGACGATGGGTTGCTTCGCCGCGGCCAGGACGCGCAGCGCCTCCAGCATGTTCTTGTCATTGATCTTTCCCGCCGTCATCCGGACATGGTGGCACACCAGGTTCCCCGCAATGGCGTCGTCGGAATGATAGCGGCGCAGGTTGAGCACCTCCCGGATGCCGTCCTTCTCCAGCGCACGGAAGTCCCGCTTCTCAGGCTGGGAGGAGCGCCACACGTTCCCGTCCACCTGATGGAGGTTCGTGCCCGCACCACATGACGCGATGAAGCACGCCATCACGGCGGAAAGAAGGTGACGGAGCACGGCCTTGGTCATCCTGACGGGGATAGCCTCGCCCTCTCCTGTGCGCAATCATCCTTTCCCATCACGCGGAAAGTCTCCCGACAAAGAAAAACGGCGCCCCCATTCCGGAGTGCGCCGTTGATCGGAATATCCAAAGGTCAGGTCAGATGCCTTCCACGGACTGCGTGTTTCCAGTCACCGGAGCTTCCGGTGCCGGCGGCTGCACGGATGGCCGGTCGGCCTGCGGGTCGTCCAGCTTGCCCAGGTAGGAAGGCAATTCGACGCCGACGTTTTTCGCCAGTTCGTGGAGCGGCGGGACCGATCCTGCGAGACCGGAAAGGAATCCGGCGGTGCTGTTCTTTCCGTCCGCCCCCTTGCCACTGTCCCAGACGGTGAGTTTGTCGATCTTGAGGTTGGCGATGGCCTTGACCTGCGCCTCGACGAGCTGAGGGAGAAGCTCGGTGATGAGGAGCTGCTGTGCTCCTCCCGGGCCTTGGCAGGATCGGATGAGGTCGTCGAAGCCCTTCGCCTTTCCGACGAGGACCGCCTGCGCGCCTTCCGCTTCCGCGAGCAGGCGGGATCTCAGACCATCCGCCTCGGCGATAAGGCGTGCCTTCAAACCACCGGCCTCCGCCTCTTTCACGAAGATGATACCATCCGCCTCCGCCTGCTTCTCGGCACGGACACCGTCCGCCTTGCCCTGCTGGATCCGCCGCACCTTTTCCGCCTCCGCATCCGCTTCCACAAGCTGGCGTTGCTTCGCCACCTCCGCCGGGACGACGATGTTGGCGAACTGGGTGGCCTTGTCCCGCTCGGCACGCTGTTTCTCCGCGGACTGCTCGGAGACATAAGCCTCTTCAAGAATCTTCGCGTGGGCGACCTTCTCCGCCGCCTGTGCCAGACGCTCCGCTTCCGCCTGGGCGCTCCGGCGCTGGGCGTTGGAGTTGGCGATCTCCACTTCCGCGGTGTTCTCACCACGGGTGGCCTCGGCATTGGCGCCGGAAACGCTGATCCGCTTGTCCCGCTGCGCGGCCGCCGCACCGATCTCACCGTCACGGTCCGCCTGGGCGACCTTGACCTTCGCCTCCGCGATGGCCTTGGAAGCGGCTTCCTGGCCGAGCGCGTCGATGTAGCCGGAAGCATCCGTGATGTCCTGGATGTTCACGTTGATGAGGCGCAGGCCGACTTTCTTCAGCTCCACCTCAACGCCTTGGGAAATGTTCGCAATCAGCTTGTCGCGGTCAGAGTTGATTTCCTCGATGTCCATCGTCGCGATAACGACGCGCATCTGGCCGAAGATGATGTCCTTCGCCAGCTCGCTGATCTGCGGCATGGTCAGACCCAGCAGACGCTCCGCCGCATTCTCCATCACCCCCGGTTCGGTGGAAATGCCGACGGTGAAGGTGGAGGGCGTGTTCACCCGGATGTTCTGCTTCGACAGTGCGCCTTCCAGACGGATGTCGATGGGGAGCGGCGTGAGTGTGAGGTATTGGTAGTCCTGGATGATGGGCCAGATGAAGGCGGCGCCGCCGTGGTAGCACTCGGCGGATTTCCCTTCGCCGACCTTGCCATACTTCACCAGCACCCGGTCGGAGGGGCACTTCTTGTAACGCGCGGCGATGGCGATGAGCGCGGTGAAGATGACGATGACGATCGCAGCTGCAAGGATCAGTGTAGGCATGGCTTTTTCAGGGGAGGGTCAGAGGGGTTCGACAATGAGGGTGGAGTGCCCGATTTTTTCGACGACGGTCACCTTGGTGCCGGGCGAAAGCGGGGCTTCACCGCGGAACAGGGCATCCGCCATCGTGAGGCGGCCCTGGAGGAGAACCTCCACCTGACCACCGGCTTTCCGCCCGGCGGGGATGGTGACATAGACCGTGCCGATCTTGCCGACCGCGTTGGCGAAATCGAGCGTCCCGCTGGACTGGAGGCGCAGCATGCTCGTCATCAGCAGGAAGATCCCCAGCATGAGCGTCACGCCTACGGTCATGCCAACGGCGATGGCCGGGATGAGTCCCCACCCCGCATTCAGGGCGATGACCCCGGACCAGCCGAAGCCGACGAAAAAGGCGGTGACGCCACGGATGGAGAAAAAGCTGAGTCCGGACGAGTGGTCGCCCGCATGGTCGAAATCGTGCTCATCCATGCCGCCGAAGACGGACAGGGCGAGCTGGAGCAGCAGCACCAACAGGGCGATGATTCCGATGCCATAGAAGACACGGAGTTCCAGGTTCAGGGCATCCCACCAAGAGTCGAACACGATACGACATTGGGAAACCCGCCAACCACTTGCAAGGAATTTGAGAATTCCATCAACCCACAAAAGCATACAATGATATGACCATCATCATTTTACACGGCATACCGTTGGAAACAACGACGCCATTTCCACCGCTCCGAAGCTGTACGAAATCACATCCGCGCGGAATGGGAGAATAAATCCGCCGGGCATTCCGTCGAAACAGGCGATGAAACCCATCCACCTGCCGCCGCTTTGTTGCCTTGCCCTGGCTCCGTCCGCCATCGCCGCGGAACCGGCCAGTGAACCGTCCGATGCACTGATCTCCAGGCTGATCAACCTGCGGAGCCAGAACCGCACCCCTGCCATCGCCGTGGCGATGGTGCTGGAGGGCACCACGAAATCCGGCCCATTCGAGGTGAACCATGTCAGGCGGATCATCGCGGTCCACCCGGTCATCGAGAATGGCAGACAGGTAAGGAGAATGAACACCTATGAACTCCACTGGACCCCGGCCTACGGCTGGTTTCTGTGGGAAAAGCGGGAGGAAGCCGGAGGTGAGGCAGTGTGGATCTGGAGCGAGCTGCAGGGAGAGGTGGCTGTCCGCTGATGCGGGCGCTCATCGGCCATGTTCTCCGGCGACGGACACATCCCGGATACCCAGGTGCCGCTCCAACTGCTGCTCGATGTAGAGCGCCTGGTCGTGGTGCGTGATGCCTTGCACCAATGTCTCCCGGCGGTTTCCTTTCAGGACGGCTTCCACTTTGTAGGTGACGGAGGAACCGTTCTTCGAATGCTGGACTTTCTCGGTGCAGTAGAACTGCTCCACCTCATGCTTCGGAATGGTCTTGTTCCCCTTCCACGGCAACGGGCCGCTGCGGGTTTCCACCGCATCATAGGTGACCTTCACCGTGGTCGTGTTGAGGAACATCGCCAGCACCAGATAGATCAGGAACAACCCTACCCCGGTATGCAGTAGGCCGAACACCGACATCATCCAGATTCCCTGGGAGAGGGAAATGACGTTCCAGACGATCATGAAGCCGTTCCAGAACACCGCGAAAAACAGCAGGAACCACACCTTCGCCTCCAGCCAGCGGCGGGTGATGGTCAGCCCGTCCATCCGCTCCTCGATGCTCATGCCGCGGGGCAACGCCACATCCGGACGCCCGATCGTCCGGCCACCGGCTGCGGCGGGCAGGGCGAACAGCGCGTTGCAATGATGACAGCGCGCCGCGGAGAGTTGCGGCGAGATGTCCTCCGGCTTCAACTGCGACCCGCAGTTGTTGCATTTCAGTTCCACTAGCATGATCTCCGGGATAGTGGCGGCGGCGGTTTCCCCCGCCAAGCGCATTTCCCGCTCATATCGGCTTGCGAAGCACCCGGGATAGGCCTATCGCGCCGCGCGCATGGCCATGAAACGTGTAGAAACGATCGCGGAACCGGACGTCATTCTCATCGGTGGGGGCATCATGAGCGCCACCCTCGGCGTTCTCCTCCACCATTTGGACCCCACGCTGAAGATCCAGATCGTGGAAGCGTTGGCGGAGGTCGCCAAAGAGAGCACGAATCCATGGAACAACGCCGGCACCGGCCACGCCGCGCTCTGCGAGCTGAACTACACGAAGGAAAAGCCCGACGGCTCCGTTGACATTTCCAAGGCCATCGAAATCAACGAGGCGTTCGAGCTGTCGAAGCAATTTTGGTCCTACCTCGTGGCACAGGGCGTCCTCCCTTCCCCGGAAGAATTCATCACGAAGGTGCCGCACATGAGCTTTGTTCGCGGCCGGGAGGACCAGGCGTTCCTGAAGCGCCGCCATGAGACGATGGCGAAGCATCACTTTTTCGCCGAGATGGAGTATTCCGAGGACGGTGGCCGGATCAGGGAATGGGCGCCGCTGCTGCTGCAGGGCCGCCACGCCGCCGAGCCTATCGCCGCGACCCGCGTGGAAGGCGGCACGGATGTGAACTTCGGCGCGCTCACCCGCAGCCTGGTGGATTTCCTCGTTTCAAAGGAAAACGTGAAGGTGGCCACCCGCCACCAGGTCCACGACATCAAGCGGAAGCGTGACGGACGCTGGGAGCTGACGGTGCGCAACCTGGAAAAGGGCATCAACCGCTCCGTCACCGCCCCGTTCGTCTTCGTGGGTGCGGGAGGCGCATCGCTTCCCCTTCTCCAGAAATCGAAGATCGAAGAAGGCAAAGGCTTCGGCGGATTCCCCGTCAGCGGACAGTTTCTCGTCTGCGACAATCCGGAGGTCGTCGAAAGCCACCATGCGAAGGTGTACGGAAAGGCCGCCGTCGGTGCGCCACCGATGTCCGTGCCGCACCTGGACACCCGGGTGATCGATGGGAAGCTCTCCCTCCTCTTCGGGCCGTTCGCCGGCTTCTCGCCGAAGTTCCTGAAATCCGGCTCGTTCTTCGACCTGCCGGGATCGGTGAAAATCTCCAACCTGATCCCGATGCTCGCCGTCGGTAAGGACAACATCGACCTGACCCGCTACCTGATCGAACAGGTGATGCAGCATCCCCAGGACCGTCTTGACGCGCTGCGTGAATTTTTCCCGGACGCGAAGCTGGAGGACTGGCGTCTGCTCACCGCAGGCCAGCGGGTGCAGATCATCAAGCAGGATGCGAAAAAAGGCGGTGTGCTCCAGTTCGGCACGGAAGTCGTCTCCGCGGGTGATGGCTCGATCGCCGCGCTGCTGGGTGCCTCCCCCGGAGCCTCCACGGCGGTGGATGTCATGCTGGACATCATTGGCAGATGCTTCAAAGACCGCCTGCCAGGGTGGAAGGAAAAATTGGAGGAAATGGTACCCTCCTATGGCAAAAGTCTGGCAAACGATCCGGAACTTTACCGGAAGCTGCGGACTGCTGCGGATGGTGCCCTGGGCATCGCCTGACTTCCGGTTCAACCGGGGATGAATAAGCACGGAAGGGCGCACGTCATACGGTTATCTCCACCGGAGGAAACCGCATTGCCATTCCGCCAATCAACGCGCAATTCGCAATTTTGATCAGCGCAAAGGGCTCATAACCCGTTGATGTGACGAAATGGCATGGGGTTTGCGAAACCAGACCTCACCATGAAAGCAATCATCTACCTACTCGGAACCGCGGTTCTGCTCGCGGGGATTCTTTACGGCGCTTCCGTGATGGGGGTTCCGCAAGTCTGGTTGATCGTCACCGGCCTCGTCATCGGGGGTCTCGGAATCATGGGCGCCGCCCGCTCGGTGTCCAACACCACCAGTGCGACGGAGGTCACCACCGGCGGTGGTGCTCCGCCACGAACCAAGGAAACCACGGTGACCAGCGACGCAAGCTGAGCCGTGGGTGAAACCCGTGAGAAAATAAAGTCATGAAATCCCACTCCCGCGCCCTCATCGGCGCACTGATCCTTTCCTTGTCCTGCGGCATTTTCCTCCTTCCCCGGAATGTGGCCGCACAGCCGCAGGCGGGGGTGGAGGAACTCACCCGGGGTCCCGTCCATGAGGCGTTCGCCACTTCGGTGAGCTTCGAGCCTGAACAAGGCATCATTGTTGATCGGCAGCCGCCGGAGATGATCGAGGAACTGCCGCCCGACCAACGTCCCGTCGGTGAGAACATTTCCTGGATCTCCGGTTACTGGGCGTGGGATGACGACCGCAGCGATTTCATCTGGGTCAGCGGCGTCTGGCGGAACCTTCCACCCGGCCGCCAATGGGTGCCGGGTTACTGGAATCCCGCCGGATCCCAGTGGCAGTGGATCTCCGGTTACTGGGCGTCCGAAGATGCGGAGGAAGTGACCTACCTGCCCGCCCCGCCAAAAGCGCTTGAAAACGGCCCCAGTTCCGATGCCCTCGGAGACAACCAAGTGTGGGTATCCGGCAACTGGATCTACAACGACAACCGCTATGCATGGCAGCCCGGTTATTGGCAACCCGCGCAGGAAAGCTGGGTGTGGATCCCCGGCCACTACGTATGGACCCCACGTGGCTACGTCTATGTGGATGGTTACTGGGACTATGAGATCAACCGCCGCGGGACGGTGTTCGCCCCCGTCCATTTCGACCGGGTGGTGTATTCCCGGCCGGACTACTATTACACGCCCGCCACGGTGATTCTCAGCACGGTGTTCATCGACCACCTGTTCGTCAGGCCGCGCTATTGCCACTACTACTTCGGCGACTACTACTCCACCCGCTACCGTGACCGCGGTTGGTACGCTTCCTTCCACTACCACGGCAGCCGCCGTGGTTATGACCCGATCTATGTCCATGACCGGTGGCGCCACCGCGGCGACCGCGGCTGGGAACAACGCCGCCGCGACAATTTCGAATACTTCCGCAACAATGAGAACGCACGGCCGGCCCACACTTGGGCGGAGCTGGCGAGACGCCCGGAAGGCCCACGCGGCGACCGTGGCAACATGAGATTTGCGGAGCCGTTCAGCCGGTTCGTTTCCAATCGTGGGGACAACCGCGGCCAGCGCTTCCAGGCACTCGACCGTGATGCCCGTGACCGGATTGTTTCACAGCGACAGGACATGCGGAAATTTACCCGCGACAGGCAACAACTCGAAGTTCGCGGTGACCGCACCCCCGGTCGGGATGGTGCCGCCGCGCAACTCATCCGCGAACGCTTCCAACGCTCACCGGTCGTCGCGAAGCGTCCCGACCAACTCACCGGCAATGATGCCCCTCCGCCACGGCGGGATGTCCGCCCGGGAGGCCGCGACGAGCGCGGACCCAACCGTGGGGAAACCGCAGGTGGCCCGGGAGATCGCCGCCTTCCCGATGGCATGAGCCGTGGGCCGGATGCGACGCCTGAACGTCGTCCGGAGACAGGTCGCCCGTCCACTGGAGAAACCGCCGGGCCCGGGCGCGAAAACCGCGGCCCGAATGTCACTCCGGAGCGCCGTCCCGAAACAGGTCGCCCTTCTCCGGGAGAAACCGCAGGTCGCAACCGTGATGACCGCCGTCCGGGCGTTGTTTCGCCACCCCAGCAGCAGCGGCAGAATGACGACCCGAATCGTGTCGATCCACCACCGAACATGAGGCGCGACAACGAGCCACGGACCATCCCACAGGCACCTGGCCGCCCGGATGTGGAAAGGCGTGAGCGTCCTTCTCCTCCCCAGCGCCAGGCTGAGCCACCACGTAGGATCGAGCCACCCCGCCAAGTGGTCCCACAACGGAGAGAGGCAACCCCGGAGCGCCGCGAAATACCACAACGCCAGGCAGTCCCGCAACGCCAAGCAGTCCCGCAACGCCAGGCAGTCCCGCAACGCCAGGCAGTCCCGCAACGCCAGGCAGTCCCGCAACGCCAGGCAGTCCCGCAACGTCAGGCTGTCCCGCAACGTCAGGCTGTCCCGCAACGTCAGGCAGCCCCGCAACGTCAGGCAGCCCCGCAACGTCAGGCAGCCCCGCAACGTCAGGCTGTCCCGCAACGTCAGGCAGCCCCGCAGCGTCAAGCCGCTCCGAGCCGACCACAAGGTGGCCCGGGCGGCGGCGGCCGCCCGGAAGGCCGCCGGGGAGGTCGCGACTGATCAATGACGCCGTTGCGTCATCATGAACTCGTTTCCTTCCGGATCGATGCACATCGCCAGATGGATCGGTTCCTCCGGGGTATCGACCGGATCGGAAACGAGTTCTCCCCCGCATTCCTTGAGGCGGGAGATTCCTTCGCGGATGTCATCGAGCTGGAAGGACAAGCCCGTCCAGGTGCGCTTACCCTCGCCGCCGCCATGGACGCCGATGGTGGCGCCCGCGACAACAATCTCGCTCCATGTTTCCGACTCGAAGCTGATCACCCCACCAAACAGATCCCGGTAGAACGCCAGGCAGCGCTGCCAGTCGGCAGCCCACAGCACGTATTTGACCTTCTCGACTTTCATCAGGGTTTGGCGGGTTCGGTTTTCTTCTCCGCTTTCGCTTCCGGCTTGGGCTTCGGCGGGGCAGGCGGGATATAGGCGGGATTGGTCATCGCCCCGGGAGCGGCTTCCTTGAGGTTCGGCGGGGTCGCTGCCTGCACCTCGCCGGTGGTCCAGCGGATCGCGCCGACGAGGATGTTCTGGAACGTGGCGTTGGTCCAAATGTCCTCCCGGTGGCCCATGGCGGTGTAATAGACACGGCCCTTGCCCTCGGTGCGCGCCCAGCCGGTCGGATAAGGCGGACGCTCATACATCGCGCCCTTCATGGAGGGGGAGTCGATGACGGTCAGCGCGTGGATGTCCGGGTTGAAGTCCTTCAGCGAATACCATTCCTCATGGAAGCTGAAGCTGTCCCCCGCCTCCTCAAAGCCGGGGAACTTCGGGTTGATGACCTTGTTCTCCGCCTTCTGCTGCGCACCGTGGATGATGAATTCGCCGCCGATGAAGCAGACGTAGGGATCCGCATCCTTGCCGTGGTTCAAATAACGTTCCGGTCCCTTCTTCGACTCGTTGTTGGTGTGGAACGTGTCACAGGCGGAGTGCAGGCCGACGAATCCCTTGCCACCCTTCACATAGTCGAAAAGCGCCTGCTTCCCTTCCATGGTCATCGGCGGCTGCTTGTCGGTGCCGGGTGAGGTGAGGTCGCCGGTGGTGTAGAAGATCACCGTGTCGAATCCGGCGAGATACTCCGGTGAGAACTTCGAGCCGTCCTTGGAGAACTCGAACTGCCAGCCATGTTTCTCCCCGAGTTCGAGGAACACTTTCTCGGCATGGCTGGGCTGGCCCTTTTTCCAGGAGATGACGTCATGCTCGAAGCCGCTGGATTTCGTGAAGAAGAGGATCTTGTGCGGGGCCGCATCAACCGATGCGCAGAGCGAGAAGGCCGCCACCGTGAGGGACGCGATGAGTTTCACCATGTCCGCAGCGTAAATTCCGCTTTCCCGCCAGCGAGCAAAAATTCATGCTCCGGGCATGTCAGGAAAGGTTCTCGCCCTGCACACGGGAAAGGTCCGCGCTTTCGCGACCACAGGTTCCGGCGAATGGTGGGACAAGGAATGGACCAGCGGCTTTTCCAAAGTTCCCACGGAAGGCCCGGCATGGCTGGGCTACGAGGGCTTCCGCGGGGACGAGCAGGCGGACCGCCGCTACCACGGCGGATCGGAAAAAGCGGTCTGCGTCTACCCCGCGGAGCACTACCCCTACTGGCGGAATACACTGGAGATCCCGGAGTTCGGCCACGGCGGGTTCGGGGAAAACCTCACGGTCGAGGGTCTGGCTGAAGATCAGGTCTGCATCGGCGACCGCTTTTCCTTGGGGGGAGCGGAGGTGCAGGTTTCCCAACCGCGCCAACCCTGCTGGAAGCTCGCGCGGCGGTGGCGGGTGAAAGATCTGGCGCTGCAAGTGGAGCGCACCGGATTCACCGGCTACTATTTCCGCGTCATCCGCCATGGCGAGGTCCGCCCGGGCGACAAACTGGTCCTGCTGGAGCGGCCCTATGGGGAATTCACCATCACCCACTGCAACCGGACCATGCATCAGGACAAAGCGGACTTCGCCGCAGCGAAGGCACTGGCGGAATGCCCCCTTCTCTCCGCGAGCTGGAAGGACGGCCTGTGGCTGCGGGCGGAGAAAGGACAGGCCGCCGGCACCTCCTCACGGACCGGACAACCGGAGTGACCATGGCCGGAACGATCAAATTCAAACTCACCATCGCATACGATGGGACGGCATGGCAGGGCTGGCAGAGCCAGAAGTCCGGCCTTGGCGTGCAGGATCGCATTGAAGCGGCGCTCGCACGGCTGTTCCCCAGTGCGCCAAAGCTCACCAGCTCCAGCCGCACGGACGCGGGCGTGCACGCCTTCGGCCTGGTCGCCCATTTCGAAGTTCCGCGGAGCGAATTCCGGATGCCCGCGCGCCATCTGATCCTGGCGGTCAACGCGCTGCTGCCGGAGGACATCCGCGTGAGATCCGCCATCCGCGCGGCTCCCGGCTTCCACGCCCGCTTCGACGCCACGGGAAAGCAATACCGCTACGAGATCTGGAACCATCCCGCGATGAACCCGCTGCTGCGCCATGGCGCATGGCATGTCCCGCAGGCACTGGACGTCACCGCCATGCGGGAGGCCGCGGCCCAGCTCATCGGGCGGCGGGATTTCCGCTCCTTCACCGCGAACCGTGGCGCTCCGCTGGAGGATGCGGTGCGGACCCTGACCCGCTGCGGGATCCGGAAAGCGGGGCCGAAGCTGACCCTCATCATCGAGGGGGGAGGATTCCTCTACAAGATGTGCCGCGGCATCGCGGGAACGCTGGTGCAGATCGGACAGGGGAAATATCCGGCATCGGCCATCCTCGGGATGCTGGAGGAACAGGACCGACGGGCCAGCGGGATGAACGCACCCGCGCATGGACTGGTCCTCTGGCGCGTGTTCTACGGCAACGGCTGACGGTCCTTGCCTCCCCACCTTCTCCTGTTAGATTTCCACCAGACCACGGATCCGCCGTTCATGAGCAGCAACGAAATGAATCCCTACGCGGCACCATCGGCCACGCCGCCGCCCCTTCCCTTCCACCTTTCCTCCCCCCTATATTTCCGGGACGGAAAGTTTCTGGTCGTCCGGGATGGAGCGGAACTTCCCGATGTCTGCCTGAGGACAAATGAGCCTGTGGGCGGCAGCGGATGGAGAAAAAGAGTGCCCATCACCTGGACACCACCGTGGGTCATCATCCTGATCCTGCTCACCCATCTGATCGGGATCATTGTCATGTTTCTGACCCGGAAGAAGGCGAAGCTCACCTACAGCCTGAATGGGGATACCCGCGGAAAGATCATCCGCTGGAGATTCATCGGGCTGGCGCTCCTCTTGGCCTGCATCGGCCTGATCGCCACAGCCACCGGCCTGGACGATGGGGATGCGATCATGGTCCCCATCAGCGGCGGCCTGGGCTTGCTCCTGGCCTCCCTGGCCACGTTCGCCATCGCCAATCCCATCAAGGTGGCGGGCTACGAGAACGGGTGGTTCAAGATCAAAGGCTGCTCCCCGGCTTTCCTGAACACACTCCCGCATCCTCCGGGCGGATTCTGACGGACATGGACTGGAACGCGCGCTACGAGGAACAGGACACGCCATGGGACAAGGGCATCCCCACGCCGGTGCTGGCGGAGATCGAGGGACGCCATCCCGGGATCTTCTCCGGGCGGAAGGTGGTGGCGCCGGGCTGCGGGACGGGGCATGACGTGCGATGGCTGGCGGAACGGGCCGCATCCGCCACGGGCCTGGACATCGCCCCGTTGGCCATCTCACGGGCGCGGGCGCTCGACCCCGGGCATGAGGCGGAGTTCGGGGTCGCGGACTTCCTCAATCCCACCCCTCCCCACGTGGATGCCTACGAGGTGGTGTGGGAACACACCTGTTTCTGTGCCCTCGATCCCTCGCTGCGGCCGTCCTATGTGCAAGGCGCAGGAACCGTTCTCCGGCCGGGAGGCATCCTGGCAGGCGTCTTTTTCATCAACCCGGAGATGGACGAAGGGGAAACGGGACCGCCATTCGGGATCGGGCCAGCCGAACTCGGCGCCCTGTTCTCCGCCGCGGGCTTCACACCGCTGGATTCATGGGTGCCGGTCACCGGCTTTCCCGGCAGGATCGGCCGCGAACGGGTGATGATCCTGCGCCGCACGCCGTGATCAGGCCATGCGGACAACCGGGAGTCAGCGGCATTCAATCCTCCCCGGAAAGCAGGTCATGGTACTCCGGATGGCGCTGGATGTAGGCCGCCGCATAACCGCAGATGGGCAGCACCTTGAGCCCCCGCTTTCTGGCAAGATCCAGAACCCCTGCCATGAGGCGTCCGGCGGTTCCTTTCCCCCGGAGATCCGGGTGCGACTCCACATGCGGCAGGACGAGAACCTCCCCTTCCCGCCGATAGTCGGCGAACGCCAGTTTTCCTTCCTCTTCCAGTTCGAAACGCCGGCGGGCGGTGTGATCGGTGATTTCCCCCATGCGCACACGGGTAACCCGCATGACGGCCCGGGTCAAATTGTCCGCTCTCCCACGAAATCCCTCCCGCACCGCGATTATTGCGGTAAGATGCCGCCACCTCCGCATCCATGCCATCCATTCCGATGATTCTGAAACCCCGGCTGGAAACCCTGCTGCGCAGCCAGTTGGACGATGGCAGCGGACGCGGAATGGATCTTTCCCAACCTGCGGGTGAACCCGCGCTGGTGCCGGCGGACTCGGTTTCCTGGCGTGTCTTCGCAAATCCCGTGACCCTGGTCATCGGCGGCATCACGGCGGTGCTGCTGGAACTCGCCGAGCCGAGGGTCCGTTCCGGGGTGTGGGACCACACCACGTTCCGGACCGATCCACTGAGGCGCATGCGCCGGACCGGCATGGCGGCGATGGTCACCGTTTATGGTGCCCGCAGCCAGGCCACGCGGATGATTTCCGGAGTGCGCCGCATGCATGAACAGGTGCGGGGAACGACCCCGGATGGCATCCCTTACGAGGCCAACGATCCCGAACTGCTGCGCTGGGTCCATGCGACCGCCGCCTTCGGTTTTCTGGAGGCATATCACCATTATGTGCAGCCGCTCGATCAAGCCGAACGCGACAGATATTACGAAGAGGGTGCCCCCATTTCATGTCTCTATGGAGCGGAGGCGGCTCCTGTTTCCGAGAAGGAACTCATCGGGCTTTTCACCGGGACGCTTCCCCTGCTCGAACCATCGGAAATCCTTTCCGAGTTCATCGGCATCATGGAATCCCTGCCCCTGCTGCCACCACCGCTGCGACGTTTCAACAGGACCATCGTCTCCGCATCCGTGGGATTGCTGCCTCCTGAGATCCGGACCAAACTCGGCCTTGGCGGAAGGCTGCCGCATCCAACCGCCACGAAAGTCCTCAGCTTCCTCGCGAGGCAGGCGGACGGGCTGGAGCTGGACTCAAGCCCGGTGGTCCAAGCCCGGAGAAGGATCATATCCCAACCCAATTCCGCATAACTTCGGCATATCCCTCCAAACTCCGCATATCTAACAGTGTTTATACGTGATTGCGTGCTTAAGCCATATTTACAATCGGATGATATGAACTTATCGATCTGATCCATGCAAGATCGTCAAGGGGGGAACCAACAGCAGGGAACGGGTCATCAGCATGCGGGCGGCCAAGCCCCACAAACCTGGCAGTTCGCCCGGCCCGGCCAGACCGCGGCACATGCCCCCCCGACGAATGGAGCCGCGCCGCAGCAAGCCACACCTGCCTTCCAGTTCGTCCGTCCCCCCGAACCTGCCCAGGAAGCCCCCCAGGGATCCTACGATGCGGACAGCGAGGAATTCGCCCGCATCATCGACCAGAAAATCGCCCGGCGCAGGCGCAACAACCGCCGGTCCTTCATCGTCACCATGGTTTTGTTCATCGGGACGACCGTGGGCGGTGCGGGATGGTTCGTGTCCGACCCGGACCGGGTGACCGCATTCAAGGTCGTCGTCTCCGAACTCAAGAGCGTGACCGACGTCCAGGCCATGAAGGCGAAATATAACGAAGCGCTCGCAAAGATCGGCTCCCGGAAGGGGCAAATCGATGAGGCGACCAAAATGATGGGGATCGACCCCACCAAGCAGCCCGCGCATGAGGATGAATACTTCGACAAGGAGATGAGGGCGATGATGGGCGAAGGCGGCGGTCCTTCCGTGGGAGAAAGAAACCGCAACTTCGCTGCGACGGCGGACAAACTGATGAAAGCCGGTCTTCTCAAGGATTCACCACCCGCCGGAGAAGCGAAGTAGATCGCTCAGCCGATCTTCCTGAGAATCCCGCCCACACGGGTGAAGTGCCCGTCAGGGAAACCCATTGATTTTTTCAGGGCAAGGTCCCTCTCGATCAGATTCGGAATGCGGGCCGCCCCGGCCCTCGCCGGTCCATCGACCAAGCCGCGCATCCGGGCATACCAGGTGCCTACCGGGACCGGGAAATCACTGCCGTGGATGAAGCGGTCCGCCAGATCGCAGCGCAGGATTTTTGCGAACGCGGCACTCCTCACCGGGGTGTTCAGCGCGCTGCTGTCCCCATACAGGTTCGGGTGGCGCCGCATCATCTCCACCAGCGCGTCGAAGTAGTCCTCATCCCATAGGCTGCTGTTGCTGGCGGCATGGGCGGCGATGATCTTCACTCCGATCTCCAGCGGACGCTCCAGGTAGCGTGGGTCCTGATAGAGCTTGTTGGCCACGGGCACGGTCATCTCCCCGCCGGTATGGGCGAGCATCGGCAGGCCCGCCTCCGCCATCTTTTCCCAGAATGCGTCATAGGCAGGCCGGGAGCAGTCCACGTCCAGACAGTTCGGCAGCAGTTTCAAAGCGCGTGCTCCCTTCGCGAGACAGCGGTCGAGTTCCTCCAGCGCATCCTTGCGCGCGGGGTGGATGGAAACCGCGGGAAGGAACGCGGGATTCCCCGAGCAGACCTCGAAGAGGTAGTCGTTCGGCACATGGAAGGAGCCGAAGTCCCGCTTCGTCCCGTCTTCGTTGTAGACCTCTTCCTGTGCAAGCAGGAGAATCTGGTCGGCGGTGGATTCCTTCACGAAATCCGCGAGCCTGGAAACGTATGTGGCATCGAAGTCCTCATGCTCGAAGCTGAAGGGCATGCCGATCATCCTGGCCATGAAGCCACCCAGCCAGCGATGCCAGCCGCTCATCCGGATCCAACACCCGCTGCCTTTCCTGCCGTTTCCGACCAGGTGGACGTGGCAATCGATGACAGGCGGGGGGGTGGCGGGAGTCATGGGGCGGGTGTGATCTATCGTTTCTCCAGATCATCCAACCGGAAACGGGTGCTGATGATCGAGTGCTTTTCCGGACCGGGACGATATTTGATGTAGGTGGTGGCGACGAAGGTGCCGTCCGGCAGGAGCTCCAGGCCGGGATAGCCGCAGTCCCCTCCGGCATGGCTATGGAGCAGCTTCACCCGGATGCCCCGTTCCTCGTGCGGAATGTCCTCGAACCGGCCCACCCACGCGACGAAATGATTCATCGTCCCGAAGGCGGGCGACTTGTCCCGGAAACAGATGACCAGCCTGCCGTCCGGAGCATACCGCGCCTTGTGCCGGTCCCCCACCAATGCCGGGGGCAGCCGCCGGGGCGGCGACCATGTCTTTCCCTCATCGTCGCTGGTCATGAAGCCCGCCTCCCTTTTCCGGTTCTCCCGGTAGAGGCAGAGCAACTGGCGGCCATCCGGCGAGCGGATCACCTCCGGCTCGCAGACCCTCAGCGGCTGGAGGTCGAGGATCACCCGCCAGGGCGACCAGGTGAGTCCGCCGTCGGTGGATTCGCTCTGGGTGAGGATATTGGAAAAGCGATCCTCCATGTCACCGGGGCGGCGGATATTCGTGAGGCCGATGAGTTTCTTCCCTCCTTCGACCGCCGTGATGGTGCAGAAGGGCATCACGCATTCCAGGCCGTTCGGTTTCATGGCGGACCATGTCTTTCCGCCGTCCTCTGAGACCGACTGGTGCATCATCCCGTTGTCAGGCTGCCGGGAGCCGCCGGGCCCTTGCCCCGCGAAAACGATGAGCCGTGTCTTCCCCTGCGGATCGGCAAGCTGGTAGATCGCCGGGCAGTTGCGGACGGTCTTCCAGTCCTCCGGCACCGGCAACAAGGCGCTCCAGGTTTTCCCGCCGTCGTCGCTCCTCTTCATCGGCCCGCAGGGTCCGCCGTGACCCAGGGTCCATACGGCGAGGAGGGTCCGGCCATCCCGCAGCAGAGCCGTGGTCGGGTGACCCTGATAGATCTCCGGGGTGCCTGCCTCCACCACCACCTGGCGCTCCACATCCGCGGAGAGATCCACAACCGGCAGGGCGGCGGCGAAAGACGCGCGGCACAGGATGGACAACGAAATGAGGAGGGTTTTCATTCCGGATGAAACGCTCGCGGAATCCCCCGTCTTGCCGGCTTTCAGCGTTTCTGGATTCCCGGGGGCATCCAGTTCTTGTCCATGCGCTGGAAGGTGGGGGATGTCCCTGCCGCGGACGCCGGTCCGGTGGCAGCGGGCGAGGTCGCTCCGCCATCAGCCACGGCCGGGGCCTTGGTTTCCAATCCGGCGGAATGCTTCGCGAACATCTTCCGGATGTCGCCTTCCTTCAGCACGCCGATGAAACGATCCACCTGCTTGCCATCCCGGAAAACCCGCACATCCGGGATGCTGCGTATCCCCGCCTTTTCCGCGAGCGTGGGGTTCGCATCCACATCGATCTTTCCGATGATCACCTTCCCCCCGGACTCAGCGGCCAGCCGCTCCAGCACCGGTGACAGCATCTTGCAGGGACCGCACCAATCCGCATGGTAGTCCACCACCACCAGCTTGCCACGTGTGGTGATGAACGATTCGTAATCATTCTCCCCCAGGTTACTCACCGCAGGGGATGTGACGGCAGCACCGCGGTACGTCTCCATTTTTTCCTTCAGCTTCCCCAGCATCGGCGGCGTCTGGTTCTCGGTGGCTTCAGGAGGAGTGGCCTTCGCTTCCGTTTGTTTCTGGGGAGCGACCTTGTCCGCGATCTCCTTCACCTTTTCACAGGAAGGCAGTGTCATCATCACCAGGGCCAACACGGAGGCGGATGGAACGGACCACTTCATATGCCCTGAATGTCCACCCCACCCAATGAAATGTCGAGCTTCCATCCCGGCCGGACACCCGAAGCAAACAATCCCGATCTCCTTCCGTATGAGGGTGATTCCCATTCCATGAGCCGTTCCCGATCCATCACCTCCCTGCTCGTCGCCCTCGCGGTGTTCCTTCTCCCAACTGCAGGAAGCGCGCAGGCACCATCCACCGTCTCCGCCCCCGGGACCACGGACCAATGGCGCGGCCATACCCGGCACAAATTCGAAGTGTCCGGCCACAAGGCATGGGTGGTGGAACCGGCCAATCCCCTGCCGGGCAGGCCGTGGACCTGGTGCACGGAGTTTCCGGATGCCTTCACGGACCGGACCGGTGTTCCGCAGTTGCTGGAAAAGGGCATCCATCACGCGCACATCAGTGATTTCAACCGGTTGGGCTGCGAGGAGCAGCTCCGGCTGATGGACGAGTTCCACAAGGTAATGGTCTCAAAAGGGTTCGCCGCGAAGGTGGGGCTCATCGGCATTTCCCGTGGCGGTTTCATGGCCTACCGCTGGGCACAGCGGAACCCGGACAAGGTCGTCTTCATCTACGGGGATGCACCGGTCTGTGACCTGAAAAGCTGGCCGGGCGGATTTGGCAAGGGCAAGGGAAGCCCGAAGGACTGGCAGCACGCGAAGAATCTCTACGGCTGGAAAAGCGATGAGGAGGCGAAGGCATTCCAGGAAAACGCCCTCGATGAAAAACCACTCGCACGCCTCGCGGCGGCAAAGGTTCCGCTCCTCCATGTGGTGGGGGATGCGGATGATGTGGTGCCGGTGGCGGAAAACACCGCCATCCTGGCAAAGCGCTACCGGGAGCTGGGCGGCGACATCACCGTCCTCCATCACGCCGCGGGCCACCACCCCCACGGATTGGACGACCCCGCTCCGGTGGTGCGTTTCATGCTGGGGCATCTTTCCCCGACGAATCCGGACCGTTGAGTGATGGAGCCTACTTCGGGAATTCGTTCCCTTCGATCAGCCTCCACCACGACAGGCCGTGGACGAGATTGTAGAGGCGGAGCTGTTGCGGGAGATCCGCCGGAGGCTGGGCCAAGGTCTTGCCATCCAGCGTCTCCATCCGCCCCTCGCCTCCCATCGCGACGATCGAATCCGGACCGATGTCCCACAGCCGGGACTGGGCGTGGACCGGAGGATTCGCCCCAAGGAGGTTTCTCCCGATGGCGTAATAGGATGCACCCTGCGGGGCGACCAGCTCGATGACGGTGGCTCCAAGATCATAGTGGCTGCCTCCCACGCCTGAGAGATCGGGGAAAGTCCGTCCTTTCTGCCAGAGGACCAGTGGAACCAAGGCCTGCTCCATCATGGTGGGGCGGGGTCCGGGGAACGCACGCCCCCAGTGGTCCGCTGTAAGTGCGAAGAAGCAACCGGGGGCTTTCGCATCCATCCGCTCCACGAACTCGCCCACGCATTTGTCGGAGTACTTGTGGTGGCCCAGCATCCGCAGGGTGGCATTTCCCTCGTCGAAGGCCGGGTAGCCAGTCGCCGGCACCTTCACCTCGCAACCTTCCTTCGCCAGATCGATGCTGAACGGCCGGTGGTTGGAGGCGGTCATGATCACGCTGAAGCTGGGAACGTCCGGGCGGATGGTCTTCTCGATGTATTGGTAGAGGTCACGGTCGGTGACGCCCCATTCGTTCGAGCCGGGACTGTTGGGCATGTCCGGTCCCATGTGGGTGTGCTTGAAGCCCTGTTCTTTCGCGAAATCCTCCACCCTCTGCCAGGTGCCCAGACCGGAGTAGAAGAAGTGCGTTTCAAAACCGAGGCCGTTCATCTGCGCGGCGACCGAAGTGGCGAACGGAGGCTGCCCGGGGCGGGAGCGTTCGTTGGTGATGACACCGGCATCCGCCAGGCCGGAGATGACGGATGACAGCGACGTCATGGTGCTGCGCGAGGCGGCGACGAACCGGGTGACCCGCGCCCCTTCCTCCCCGAGACGCAGCATGTTCGGCGCGATGTCCCACGCGGCATGCGCCGGCATCATCGTCCAGCCGTCATAGCTTTCGAGCAGCACGACGAAGATGTGCTGCGGCCTCGGTCCTGACGGTCCCGCGGCTTTCTTCAGGAAAGCGTCGTCCACCGTTTTCAGATCATCCGTTCCGGCGAACTCGCGAAAGGCGGACATCAGTTCCTTTTCGTCCAGATACTGGTCCAGCCCACCCTGGTCCATCAACCTGCGGTGCGCGCCGATGGCGTAGTGCAGGGCGAAAAACGGATTCACCACGCAGCGGTTGAGCACCTGGTCACCGGTGCAGCCCGCGTCTTTCTCCTGCACGGGCCTTCCTTTCACGGCCCCGCGGAGACCCACGACCAGCACAAAGAGAATCGCCAGCGTCCACGCGATTCTGCCCGGCAGCGCACGGGGGGCGGCGGGAAAGCGGCTCGGGATATCCAGCAGCACCCAGCGCCTCATCAGCCAGCAGAGACCGGCCATGAGCGCCAGCAACACCAGGATGCCACGCACGACCGGATAGGTCTTCCAGATGGTCTGCACCACCGCGTCGAAGTCATCATAGACCACGCCCAGCACGTGGGGGTCGAACTGGTTGTGATACTCCCTGAAATAACCGAGCGTGATGGTGCCGAGGAGCAGCCACAGGATGGTGAAAATGAAACCCGCGGCCAGCGTGGTGCGGCGGGTCGCCTTCGTGAGATCGAATTTCAGACACAGCGCGCTGAGAATGACGGACGGGGTCACCAGGAATGCGGCGATCCGGCCATCGAACCGCAGGCCGACGGCCATGGCTTCGAGATAGTCCAAACCTGTGGTCGCACCATCCATGGCGTGGCGGTTGAGCCAGACCAGCAGCCCGCGTGAAATGCAGAGGCAGACGAGGATCCACAGGATCAGGCGGACCACCATGGCGAGTTGGGTGAGGAACCGGTGCCAGCCGGGACTTGGGGACGCGGATGAGGTCATGGGCGGGCAGAACTGTGGAAGCCGCCCGCAAATGTGCAAGAGAAACGCATTTGTCACACGTTCCCGCTCGCCCGCCACAAAGGCCTCGCGCTCAGCAGGTCTCCAGCCACTCCAGCCGCCGCCGGAGCTTTTCCTGACGCTCCGCAGATGGTTCCGGATAGAGGATGGGATACCAGGTGGTCATCACCGCCGCCCGTGCGACCATGCCGTGGTGCAGCGCGTCCGGATGGATGATGCCACCTTCCGCCTCGTAGGCGGAAAGGATGCCGTCCGCCGTTTCATGGTCCTCATCCAGCAGCCGGGCATTCCAGATGATGGAGGCGAGGTCCCACTCCACTGGACCTGAAAAGGTATCCTCCCAATCCGTCCATAGCAGCCCGCCGGTGGTGTTCATGAGGTTGCCCGGATGGGCGTCGCCATGCAGCGGCTGCATCGGAAAACTCCGCAATGCCGCCAGCGAGGAAACCAGCCGCTCCCGCAACAACCGGATGACGGAGGCAGGGAACGCGGACTTTTCCTCCAAGGTGTCCAGAAGGTTCAGACTCTCCACCAGGATGGCCAGCTCCGGAAGTTCACCGCGGAACGAGCGCAGGAGTTCGTGGCAGCGGAACAAGGTCCGGCCGATCTCCCGTGGCGAAGGCTCCGCGTCCACCCGCGTGACATATTGCCAGAAATTGATCGGGTAGCCCGAGTGTTCATGCGGGCCGGGAGGGATGTCCGGATGCATGGGGATGACCGGTGCCCCCAGCTCCGCGAGGTGGCGGGCCACGGCATTCTCCCGACCGAACCACTCCAATCCTTGGCGCGGACCATCCAGATCCAGCACGACACGCGCGACCAATGTCTCCGTCAGGCGCAACACCAGGGTGTTCGCCCGCTGGAGGATCTCACACCGGTCCGGAACCACGCCATGGTTCCTGGCGGTTTCCGTGGCGGCATGGATGGCGGCGGCGGGTTCTTGGAGTGGCATGTGGAGGCCACGGAGATGGACCATGCGCGAGCCTTGCGATCAAGCGATAACGGTTTGATGGAATGCGGGTGCATTCCCCCAACAGATCAGGTAGGGAATATGCCATGAAACACGTCCTCATCACCGGATGCACGCGTGGCTTGGGCCTCGCAATGGCCCGCTCGTTCGCGGCCCGCGGCTGGAAAGTCTCCGGCTGTGGAACGAAAGCGGATGCAGCCGCCCGGCTGGCGGAGGAGCTGGGGGACGGGCATTTCATCCGGCAGTGCGATGTGACCTCTTCCGCAGAGGTCGCCGCCTTCGCCCAGGATGTGATGGACGGCCCCGGCGCACCGGATCTGCTGCTGAACAATGCGGCCGTCATCAACGCCAACGCCCCGCTGTGGGAGGTGCCACCGGAAGAATTCTCCCGCGTCATCGACGTGAACCTGAAAGGCATCCACCATGTGCTGTGGGCCTTCCTCCCCGCGATGACCGGCCGCGGCAGCGGGGTGGTGGTGAATTTTTCCTCAGGCTGGGGCCGTTCCACCTCACCGGAGGTCGCGCCTTATTGCTGCACGAAGTGGGGCGTGGAAGGACTCACCCAGGCGCTGTCCCAGGAACTCCCCCGCGGGATGGCCGCGGTGGCGCTGAACCCTGGCATCATCGACACGGAGATGCTCCAGAGCAGCTTCGGCGAGGACGCCCATGACTACCCGGATCCCGTCACGTGGGCGAAAAAGACAGTGCCGTTTCTCGAACACCTCGGCCCACAGGACAATGGCAGGGCGCTGACAGCCCCGCAGTAGGGCCGGAAGTGTCCAACCCTGACCGAAGAGGCATCCGGAGGATCACAGCGCGGCTTTCCTCAACTCCTCCGCGGAATGCGGCGAAAGGAGTCCCACCGGAATATCGAACACGGTGCGGGCGCCGCTTTCCCCGCGCCGGGAAAGACGGACCGCCGCGCGGGCATAGGCGATGAGCACACTGGAAGTGAACTCCGGATTGCTGTCCAGTTTGATGCCGAACTCGACCAGGTGCTTGTTGCCGGACGTCGTCTCACCGGACCGCAGGACGAATCCTCCGTGCGGCAGGCCCGCATGGTCGCGCTGCAGTTCCTCCGGGCTGATGAAATTCACGGTGGTGTCATAGTCCGCGAAGTAGTTCGGCATGCTGACGATCTCGCTTTCCACCGCCGCCGCATCCGCGCCGTCTTCCAGCACCACATGGCAAACGCGGGTGTGCTTTTCCCGGGTGGACAGATCCGGATTCCCGCCACCGCGCACCTGTTCCAGCGCCGCGTCCGACGGGATGGTGTATTGCCGGCCATCCCGCACACCGGGCACCCGGCGGATCGCATCGGAGTGGCCCTGACTTACCCCTTTGCCCCAGAACGTGTATTCCTTGCCCTGAGGCAGTACCGCCTCGAACAGCACGCGCATGATCGAGAACAGGCCCGGATCCCAGCCGGTGGAAATGACGGCGATCTTCCCACTTTTGTCCGCCGCTCGGTCCACCGTCGCATGGTATTCCGGAATGCGGGCGTGGGTGTCGAAGCTGTCCACGATCGTAAAATGCTCCGCCAGTTCCGGTCCTTGCACCGGCAGGTCGGTGGCGGAGCCGCCACAGAGGATCAGCACGTCCAGCTTGTCCTTCCACGCCAGGATTCCGTCCATCGCCGCATACAGCGGATGATCCAGCTCACGGCGGCTGAATACCGCCTTCAGCTCCATGTCCTGGCTGATCGAAATGGCCGCCTCCGCGCCCCGCCCAAGATTTCCATAGCCCACGATCCCAACATGAATTTGATTCATGGGCGGAACTAAGGCGACCGACCGTCCCTTTGTCAATGGCCACGGGCCGGGGGGAAATCCCAGGGCACACCATGGCAAAGGAATCCTTGATTCCCGGGAGATGGATCTGGTAGCATGGCAGGCGATGAACTCCCGGATCGTCCCCGCCATCCTCATGTTCGCCGGACCGGCACTGGGAAGCACCTTGATCGACACCCGCTCCGCAGGTTCCGCCTCCCTCACGCCATTCGGTTATCACGGCGAAACTCCCGGAAACTCCGTTGACGATGATCAGGACGGAGTGACGGATGAGGAGGATCCTGTTTCGATCCATCACATCGTGGGACAGACGTTCAGACTGCCTCCCGGCTTTCCCATCCTCAGCCAGGTCACTGTCCGCACGGTGGACACGAAATTTTCCGGAGCAGTCCCCGAGCATGACATCGACGCCCCCTTCAAGGTGGTTCTGATGGCATGGGATGAAGCGGAACTCCGCCCGACGGGAAATGTCCTGTTCCAGTCCGGAGTGATCACACCGCCACAAGACGGGCAGTTCCACGACCATGTGATCCCCACCGGAAACATCTCCCTCCAGGCCAACGCCCCCCATGTGATCTTCCTCATCCTCCAGGATCCCGCCCCTTCCAGGGGAAACCACACCCTGCTGGCCGTGGCCAGCCGGGATGGGAATCCCTATGCGGGCGGGCAGCTTGTCACCAAGACCAACGGAACCACGGGCATCGGCGGAGTGGCTGCCGAAGCATGGCTCGCCAGCCCCTCCAGGGATCTGTCGCTGATCCTCGAAGCGTCTCCCGTTCCTGACGGACTCACTGCGGATCCCGGCGGGGGAACCCCCATCCAGATCCCATTCGGCACCCATGGCGACATCCCCGGCAACAGCATCGACGACGACCAGGATGGAGTGGTGGACGAAGGGTTCGAAGCACCGCTCCACCGGCATACCGTGGGACAGTCCTTTCTGGCTCCGCCGACGGCGCAGGCACTCGGCTCGGTGAGCTTTGTTTTCCGGGACGCCAGGTTCAACGGGATCAACCCCACCGCTGACAAGCCGGCGGATTTCATCCTCACCATCGCGGAGTGGGATCCGCTCCTCAGGCGGCCCACAGGCGGTGCGTTGTTTGAATCCACCACCAAGACCATCCCGGAAACCGGCGGGAACGAAACCATCACCTTTCCCGGCCTGGACCTGCCCGTGACCCCGGGGAAACACTACATCGCCTACGCCTCCATCGAGAACCTCGGGCTCACCAGCGGCAACCACACCCACTGCGCGGTGGTTGCCAGGAACGACAACCCCTATCCATCCGGAACCGCCTACACCGCTTCCGATGACACACGGGACCCCGCGTCCCTGACCGATGCCCCCTGGCAGGAAAGCAGCGCGGATCTGGCGGGGGAAATCACCTTCCGGCTGATCGATCCGGGGCAGGATTCCAACAACGACGGCGTGCCGGATGCCTGGGTGGCAGGATACGGGCTCGATCCCTCGGTGGATTACTCCGCCCTCGCCGGCGCGATCCGCTCCAACCACCTGTCCCAGATCCAGGCGTCGCCCATCGACTTCGGCCTCTACGACGAGAACAGCATCCAGGATCTCCGCTTCGGCGGGGTGCTGCTGCGCAAAACAGGAACCGGCGTGGACATCGACTTCGACATCGAGACATCCGACACCCTCACGGGTTGGGAACCCTTTGAAACCATCCAGCGCTCGATCCCCATGACCGGCAACAAAGGATTTCTCCGGGTGAAGGCCTCCGGAGGGTCCACGGACTGATCCCCCGGGAAACGGACGCGCTCAGTTCCGGGGGATGAGGCCGTCTTTTTCCAATGCGGGGACCAGATTCGCGAACATGTTTTCCTGCACCTGCGGCATGACCTGCTGCGGATTGGCGAAGGGCGCGGCAAAAATCAGCGGCAGCCAGAAGACGGTGGTCACGCCATCGTCCAGACGGTATTCGCGGGATCTGCCGGAGGAGGTCCGGGCATTGGCGGTGAGGGTGTAGTTGTCAGAGCCACCGCCCGGGATGGTGAAGAGGGAGAAGCCGGAAATGAAACCGGAGACGAAGGCCAGCCCGCCGTTGCCGTGGTTGAGCATGTCCACATCCAGATGGACGGCACCGCCCTTGCCGGACTTCACGGAGGAGAAACGCCCGCTCTTCTCCATGGCGGAGACCAGCGCCTTTTCATAGATGCCGTTCTGCTGGGCCGTGCCTTCCGTGCGGCTGCCAGTCAGGTCATGGCCGGACTTGAGGGAGTAAGTGAGGGATACCTTTTTCGCTCCGGAGGCGGGAGTGGCTGAAACCTTGGGAAGCTGGTTCTTCGGGAAGGTGGCGCAGCTCGTGGTGAACAGGCTGGCGACCAGAAAGGAAAGCAACAGGAGGGCAGGTTTCATGGGAGGCGGAGGCTACCTATCCGCGGGATCCTGTCCAGAGGCATCGCCTCCTGCCGTCAGTTGCCGAACTCCAGATCGAAAAGATCCTTCTCGGCATCCTTCAGCTTGTCATAGATCTGCTTACGCGCGGCGTGATACTTCGCGTGATGTCCCGCCATCTTTTCCTCGCGTCTTGCCAGGGATGCTTTTCCGCTTTCGGTATAACCCTTTCCACCCTCAGTGAAGTCCTGCCTGTCCCTTGAAAAGTATTTCCCTCGGTCGGCGGCTCGGGCACTGCCGCGGGAATAACGCTCCTCCCGGAGTTTGAGTTCCTCATCCAGTTTCGCCATCTGCTGCTTCAGGCGGGCGACGTAACCCTTCATCAACACGACCTTCTCCGCTTTCGTCCTGCCCGTGGCATCCGGCTTGTCCTCGGCCAGTATCCTTTCGATGAGCACCTCATCGGAATCCTCCACCCCTTTGCCTGACGGTTGGGGTTTGCCCCCCTCCGACGGAGTGGTCTTCGCCCCTTCCTGTCCGGGCGTCTGCATGCCGTCCCCCACGGCGAGGTCATGCGCGGCGTTCTGTTCCGCTTCCTTGCGCAATTGGGCCTTCGCCGCTTCGGGATCGACGGCGAAACGCTGCTTCAGATCCGGCGGCAACTTTTCGTAGGCGATGCGTGAGGTCCCCGCCTTCGTGCATGATCTTGATGCCCACGGCGTCCTTGCTGACCACCTTCACCCCATCATACGTGCGGCTTCCCGCTCCCACCGTCTTCAGGGTCCCGACCTCCATGGGGAAAGTCACCGGCTCCGTGGCGAGGGAGAACCCGGCCAGGCACAGCGAGCAGATCAGGGGAAATTTCATGGCAGCCCGTATATCCATAAACCCCGTCCGCTGCAATCCTCCCGTCATCTCTGGCGGAACGATGGCGCAGCTTCCCCGCTGCCCACCGGGAGGAAATGACGTGAACTCCGTGGCATCCGTGGTTGAATGGCGGCATGAGCGGAAAGCACAGCGGCGATGCGGGCGGAGGAAAGAATCCGCCAACAGATCCTTTCGCGGCGCTTGGGGGGCTGGGTGGCCTGCCTGAGGGTCCCGCGCCCCGGGAAACGCCAGCCGCGGATGCGGTGGTGAAGACGTCCAAACGCGGGCAGAACACGAACCGCGGCCGGGTGGACATCATCCGCCAGAGCCGCGGCGGCAAGGGCATCACCGTGGCGAAAAATTTCATCGGCATCAGCCTTGCGGAAAAGCAGGAGCTGGCGAAGAAGATGCAGAAGGCTTGCAGCGTCGGCGGCACCGTCAAGGACGGCTGCATCGAGATCCAGGGCGACAAGCGGGAGGAAATGAAACGCATCCTCACGGAAGCGGGCTTCAGGCCGGTGTTCGCGGGCGGGTGATTCCGGGGCAGCGCTTCCTCCTCTGCAGACGGGAATCCATCGCATCTTCCCGCGATCTTCCGGCACCTCCAGTCCCGGCCCTGACCGAGTTTCACCTTGCCGGTCTGCCTTTCAGCGGGTACACACCGGACAAGTTCCTTGTCATGAAACCCCTCCTCTTCTGCTGCGTGTTCTGCGCGCCTTTCTCCATGGCCGGTGCGGCCGTCCTGACCGGATCGGTGACGAGCAGCGGCCTGGGCGCGAACATCGATCTTTCCGCACGCGGGACCTTGGGCTGGGCGGCCTGGAACTACACCTCCACCACCACCGCGACCGGCGGCGGCACGATTGACGCGTCCTCCCGGAAATCCGGAGGCCCCACCGTCGGCAACGCGGGCTACATCAGCGCCATCGGCGTGGGTGGGACGGCCACCTCCATCCGTGGCGTCGGCGGTACCACCACCACGTTTTCGTTCACCGGGGGTACCGGTGCCGCCACCACCTTCGGCCCCGCCACCATGGGCGGCGTGATCGCCGGGGACCTGAACGCTGTCGGCCATGGGGTCTCTCTCTCGATCCTCGGGGATCCCAGCCTGACCTACCGCGTGAGCGTGTGGGTGACCGGCCAGGGAGCCACCGGCACCATGACGGCCACGCTGCCGGGAGCCACCACGCCGAGCCTGACGATGGTCCACGGCAACGACTCGAGAAATCTCGGGCTCTTCACCTACGACTTCCGCCCGGACACCGCGGGCCAGGCCCTGAACCTGACCTACACGCTGACCACGGACAACACCTACCTCAGCTCCCATGTCGGCATTCAGGCCGTGAGCGTGGAAGTCATCCCGGAACCGTCCTCCGCGATCGCCCTGGTGGGCGGCCTGGCGCTGCTGGGCCTGCGCCGCCGGCGCTGAAAATATTCCTCCTGCGGGTTTTCCCAAGTACCTCCGCGGACATCCGTCCCCGGAGGGATAATCTGGAATCATTTCCATAAAGAGGTGATCCGGGACACCCAGGGCTCCTACATTAGGGATGGGCAGTTCCCTGATACCTGCATTTTTCAACCGCAATGGAAGCGAAGCGACATGGACGAACTGACCATGCGGAATCCTTCGTCAAATGAACGGGATGGACGCAGATTCACGCAAAATCTTTGTTTTCATCGTACGCCTCGGACTTTTGGAGCCGAAGTTGGCGGTCCGGACGCGGGTTTTAGATCCATCCTGACGTTCATCTGCGTCCATCCCGTTCATCTGCGGTTGGATTTCGGGGAGTCAGTTCGTCCATGTCGCTTCGCTTCCATTGGGGTTGGATTTCTCCCTAATGTAGGGACCCTGCCGGGACACCTGGCCCAATCTTCTTCCCATCCGGGTTCATCTGCGTTCCTCTGTGGTTGGCGGATCCCATCCCCGCCGCCAACCCATGCGCCGCCCAGCCCTCACCGCATTCCTCATCGCCGCGTGCCTCACCTGCCGCGCCGCGGCGCTCGACTATGAAAAGGACGTCATGCCCATCTTCCAGGCGAAGTGCGCCGACTGCCACAGCGCCGAGTCCGAGGAAGTGAAAGGCGGACTGCGCCTCGACGACCTGGAGCGCTTCCACAAACGCTTCGCCAAAAACGATGTCGTCATCCCCGGCGACTGGGATGCCAGCTACCTGTTCGTGACCATCACCAAGCCCCATGCGGAAAAAGGCGCCATGCCGCCCAAGGGCAAGGGCGATCCGCTCACCCCGGAGGAAGTCATGACCGTGGCCAGGTGGATCCACGAAGGCGCCGCCATCGGCCGCGAAAAGGGTGAGAAAGGCAGCAAGGACATGGACCCCGAAAAGATCCTCCGCTTCAAAGACGGCGTCCTGGTGACCGAGGAGGGCGAAGAAGATGCCGAAATCCCCACCGCCGCCCCTACCCCCGGGCCGCAGGAATGGACCAACCGCGCCGGCCAGAAAATCCGCGCCACCTTCAAAGGCCTCAAGGACGGCAAAGTCCACTTCGCCTTGGAAAACGGCAAAGATGCCTTCTACCCGCTCGACGGGCTTTCCGACGAAAGCCAGGCCGCGATCCGGAAGTTGGCGGAGGGGATGTAGCCCCCACATTTATCCCTCTAGACCGCCGCCGTGCAGGTGAAGGTCACCGGCGAGCTGCCGATGAAGATGATCCTCGCCATGATCGCCGCCGCGGCGGCGGACGGCACCATCGACAGCATCGAGATGACCGCCCTGGCCGGTGCCATCGACCAGGCCCCGGTGGAGCCTGCAGAAAAAGCCCGGCTGACCAGCGCCCTCAACGCCCCGCCCACCGTCGAGCACATCGCCGGTCTGGCCAACGGCCCGGAGGAAGCCAGCGAGATCTACGGCGCGGCCCTCACCGCCATCGACCTGGACTCACCCTCGGAGCACCTCTTCCTCCGCCGCCTGGCCAGTTCGCTCAAGCTCGATGAGCAGTTGGTGAAGACGGTGCATGATGCTCTCTTCCCCGGCGACTGGGATAACAGACACCTGTGCGTGACCATCAGTAAGCATTAAGCGGAAAAGGACTTGAAAAGCCGCAAGGACATGGCTCTTCATGAAAGATTTTCCGCTTCAATCGACGGATCGCGCCAATCAAACACTTTTTGCGAAATCACGGCGACGATGGAAGACCAAAGACATCTATCTCAACTTCTGATTCCCGCGCCTTACCTGGGACCAAAAGTGAATAAAAGACCTTGCTTAGAAAGCATCGCCCCTCGGAGCTTATACATAATTCTCTCAGGCTCGTCAACCGAAACTTCAAATTTCGTTGAATTAACTTGGAATAGATCAAATTTCATATCACTAGGCTTATTTACGATGAGCGAACCATTTATAATTGGATATGTCGTGAAGAATGCATCCCTAAAATAGCAGCAACTTTTACATATTTTGTATGAGGATCGCCAGACAAGAGTTACTTCGGCAGATTTTCGTGCCGGTATTTCGAAATTTATTTCCGTAAGCCGATTACCATGGACGTCCGTTGTTTCGGTAATACCGGCAGGCTTCTCAATTCGATCATACGCCAGAATATGCTTTGAATCGATGATGCAAGAGGCACGCAAAAGTAGCTCAGATTCCTCATCTCCCATCGGCTGTTCTGCAATCGCGCCTATAGGGTCTGAGATCGATGAATCGGTCAAATTTTCAAGATTATATGACAAAGTCTGCTTTAAGACAATCTTTTCTTCCCCGTAGGAAAAATCAAAAATCAAGTTAACATCTCTTCTTATAAGTGAATTGAGAAGAAATTCCGATTTTATACATTCAAATACTTCATCGGGCACCAACTTTTTGAAAAGCGCCTCAAATACACTCAAAGAAAGCGAATTTTCCAACCGTCTTAGTTCGTCCTGATGTTCCCTTGCTCTCTGGCTTTCGATAAAATTCGTAACAAATGCAGAGATAAATACGCCCGCCGCGAGACTATATATTGTAATAGAAAACAACCTCACTAGCCTATTAGCCATAGGTGTTTCTATGATGCTTTTTTCTACAAGCTCACCTCCAACAGCGATTTGGATATTTTTGAATTGAAGGGGCGCCTGCGCAGACCAATCGTCGCAGATCATAGCAAGAATGGTTAACATAATTGCAATCCACAAGAATCTATTTTTCAGAATTTCCATTGATTGATGTGATTTACTTATGAAAAATAAAACAAAAAAGATCAAACATAATATAATTGCAATCTCCGTCAAATTAAAATTATCACCTCCCCCTTTAATGAGGATTACCGTTTGGCTAGTTTATTGTTTGGATTATAGCTCGATCCTTAAACCTGAAAATTTCTGACAGATTACCCCTACCCCTCCTCACTCAGAAATAAAAATTATGGGAATCATCGAAAATAATCGCCATTAGGCGAAAGTTAAAGAATCGATTATAAAGTCAACGATTTTCGCCAAATCATCCACATCATTTTTCTTTATATAACTGAGAACCAACTTCTTATTTGCAATAACTCTTAAGCCATCGAAATTTCCGTCAATTTCACATTCCCACTTTTTGGCTCTCAACTCGGCTCCTATTTTTCCTTTTGCGTCAGTGAAGTATTTTTTCACCGACTCATACTGCGAAGTTCCCAAATTTTTCCACTCTGCATTTAGACATAGAATGTCCGCAGATTGTCTTTGTAGACTAACCATCAGCCCGGAAGGGCTAACATAGGTGGCAGCGCCCTCAAATTCATCCCAGCTGTAGCCCCCTCTCAAGCATCGTGAAACATGACCGATTTCCTCAATTAATATACGGATATCTTGAATTTTGTCCTTTTCATAAAGCAACAACAATGCTCCGAGTTCCCGGACCATTGTCGTCATATCTGCCCTCTTCGCTTGCTCTAGTTGGGCGGCTTGCCTTATTAGTCTAGATATCCGCGTAGGCAACGATTGCCAGGTTGTACAAGGATAGATCATCCGCCAAGACTCTAGCTCGGGGACCCAAGAGGTGCGCTCTGTATATCCTACAACAGGATGTTTGCCCGTAACAACATAATACATTGTCATTGCTAGCCCAAACGAGTCGACCAATGCACTTCTTGAACTTGCCTTATTTATTTGAGTATACTGTTCGGGAGCAAAATACCCATGGACTCCAACGGATTGTTGAATTGATCGACCAAATGCATCACGATGCCAAGATAAGTCAAAATCAACTAACGATACATCAATATCGTCACCCTTACCGTAAAAATTCCTCAAAATTACATTAGGCGGCCTAACATCCCTATGCACTACAATTTCCGGAAGCCTATGCGCCCTCAGGAGAACATTCGCTAATTGATGAAAAACTTGAAGTCTTTGTCCCCAGTCGATAATTTGACGAACTTCTACCGATTCTTCGAGATTTAGGCCAGGAACAAAGTCCATCACTATTGAAGCGGGAAGCTCCCAAGCCTGCTTTATCGAAACAACGCCTGGAACGTTCCGGTTAGCAACTATTTTCATGGAAGAAACTCCTCGTCGAAAAGCCTCTAATAACTCAGGCTTATCATGAACATCGTTATGAATCAATTTAATGGCAAAGCTCCCACCATTATTATCGACTGCTTCATATACTCGACCAAACGCTCCACTTCCGGAAATTAGTCGCTTTAGTTCATATCCGAAGAATGGGGCCTTGGCGACTTTTGGAATAAACCACGCTCTTGAAATTGCAATCTCATACTCATCGAGAAAATCCTGATACTTTTTCTCGCGATCAGGCCTTGACGACCCCAAAATTTGAGTCGCTATCTCATTTAAGCGAATTCTTAATTGATTAGGATCGTTTATAGCCAATAATTCCTCAAGGCTTGGCTGACTGAAATGCCTCTGTTTGGAGCCAGCAGGAAGCACCACAGGGGGTTTAGGCAAGATATAGCTGGAACCAAGTTTCTCTAATATTTGCTCTAATTCTTCATGCCCGTTGGCGCCAGAATAGTGTATTCGGCCTATACCCACTCTATCCGCAAAATTCGTAGCGATGGAGTCTGAACGGTCGCTTATCCAATAATGACTCCCTAGATTTGTGACGCCAATAGCTTTAGTCAGATTCTCGAGAAGTCCCCCTGCGGCAGTATCATCCGCCCCTATTCCGACAAAAATTACGGTACCTGATAGAAAACAGGCTGTTATAAATTCAGAAAAACCCTTGGTTTGGAGAAGTTTCACATGCTCTTCTTTAGTCATGACCCAAGAAGAAGACTCCCCTAATCGACCGTGCAAATCACATAAAAATGGGGCATCTCTTGTTAAAACATCAGCGAAATCTGATATATTTTTACCTGTGAAATCTTCTAGAGACCGCCCGGAGAATACTTCAGAATAAGCCTTTTTAGAAAAATCATCGAGATTGAGAGAAATAATCCCAGCTATTCCCAATTTCCAGATGCGATGATAATTTAGAGGGGTGTCCTTGTTTACAGCATTAAGAGCCCCTCTTATGGCGGTAATAAAAGACGCTTCGGGTCTGATCTTTTTTATCAGAGAAAATGAAAGCCACAGATCGTCAACATTCTCTGCCGTATCGCATTTTCGTTTTATTTCTGAGCGAAGCGGTTCATCTGTAGTATCTGCTTCAAGGCGATAATCTTGAATAATTTGTTTTTTCAATCCGGTCCAATCAGGAAGGCCAGCCGCCCTGCTAAGCCCTGAACCCACAAAAACAATCGCTCGATCCGCATCGAGTGAAAGTCGCTTGTGAAGAGCTTTAAACGCGGGCAGTTCTTCGTAACTTGACATGATAGGAGGTAGATGGTCCGCGATTTAAAGTTCTTTACACTTCGTTTTTACCAAGGAAGTTACTGGCAAGCCTCACAAGTCCCGCCGTTGAGCATCGCGTCAATGCTGCAGGCGTTCTTCTCCTCCGCGGTGAACTCCCGCTTCGGAGCCGTTGCCGGGGCCGTGGCACCAGCCATGACGCCGCGTTGTTCCTTTTTGACGTCGATGGTCGCCTTCTCGATGTTCGACGCCTGGAGGGTGCGGAGGTAGTAGGTGGTCTTGAGGCCCTTGTCCCAGGCGCGGCGGTACATGTGTGACAGGGTCTTCATGTCCGGGGTGGCGAGGAAGAGGTTCACGGACTGGGACTGGTCGATCCACTTCTGGCGGCGGGCAGCGGCGTCGATGATGAACTCATGGCCGATGCCGAAGACGGTCTTGTGCTTCTGCTTGAGCTGCTCCGGGATGTCCTCGATGGAGTCCAGCTCACCGTCGAAGTACTTGAGCTGGTCGAGCATCTCCTGGTTCCAGAGGTTGGCCTTCTTGAGGTCGCGCACCAGCTCGCTGTTGAGGACGATGAAGTCGCCGGAGAGGTTGGACTTCACGTAGAGGTTCTTGTAGTTCGGCTCGATGCAGGGGGTGGTGCCGGTGATGTTCGAGATGGTCGCGGTGGGGGCGATGGCGAGGACGTTGGAGTTCCGCATGCCGTTCTTCGCGATCTTTTCCCGGACGACGGACCAGTCCATCTTTCCGCCGCGCGGGACGTCGATCTTCCGACCGCGCTCGTCCTCGAGGAGGTCGAGGGTGTCCTGTGGCATGAGGCCGCGGTCCCACTTGCTCCCCTGATAGGTGGAGTAGGTGCCGCGCTCCGCGGCGAGGTCGCTGGAGGCGCTGTAGGCGTAGTAGGCGATGGCTTCCATGAACTCGTCATTGAACTCGACGGCGGCGTCCGAGGCGAAGGCGAGGTTCCGCTTGTAGAGGGCGTTCTGGAGGCCCATGACGCCCATTCCGATGGGACGGTGGCGGCTGTTGGCGGTGGCGGCGGCGGTGGTGGGGTAGAAGTTGATGTCGATGACGTTGTCCAGGGCGCGGATGGCGACGGTGATGGTCTCCTTCAGCATCTCATGGTCCAGGGCGCCGTCCCGGGTGATGTGGGTGTCCAGGATGACGGAGCCGAGGTTGCAGACGGCGGTTTCCTCATCCGAGGTGTTCAGCGTGATCTCCGTGCAGAGGTTGGACGAGTGGATGACGCCAACGTGGTCCTGCGGGGAGCGGACGTTGCAGGGATCCTTGAAGGTGATCCATGGGTGGCCGGTCTCGAACAGCATCTTGAGCATGCTCTTCCAGAGTTCCAGGGCGGGGAACTGGCGGCCCCAGATCTTGCCATCGGCGGCCATCTGTTCGTACTCCGTGTAGCGGCGCTCAAAGGCCTGGCCGTAGAGATTGTGGAGGTCCGGGACCTCGTTCGAGCGGAAGAGGGTCCACTGTTCCCGGTCCTCCATGCGCTTCATGAAGAGGTCGGGGATCCAGTTGGCGGTGTTCATGTCATGGCAGCGGCGGCGCTCGTCACCGGTGTTTTTCCGCAGCTCGAGGAAGTCCTCGATGTCGTTGTGCCAGGTCTCCAGGTAGGCGCAGCCGGAGCCGCGGCGTTTCCCGCCCTGGTTGACGGCGACGAGCTGGTCGTTGTGGAGCTTCAGGAACGGGATGATGCCCTGGGACTCGCCATTGGTGCCCTGGATGTAGCCGCCGGTGCCGCGGACGGCGGTCCATGATCCACCGAGGCCGCCGGCCCACTTGGAAAGGTAGGCGTTTTCCGCGATGCCGCGCTGCATGATGGACTCGATGGAGTCGTCCACCTTGTAGAGGTAGCAGGAGGAGAGCTGGCTGTGGAGGGTGCCGGAGTTGAAGAGGGTGGGCGTGGAGGAGCAGAAGCGGCGGCCTTTGTACAGGTTGTAAAGGCGGATGGCCCAGTCCTCCCGGGCGGTTTCCTCTTTCTTGAAGAGGCCCATGGCGACGCGCATCCAGAAGAACTGCGGGGTCTCGATGCGGCGCTGCTTTGCCCCGGTCTTGTCCACGATGAGGTAGCGGTCATACATGGTCTGGATGCCGAGGTAGTCGAAGTCGAGGTCGGCGGTGGGGTCGAAGGCCTCGGCGAGCTTGTCGAGGTTGTAGGCGTCGAGGATCTCCGGGTGCAGGCGCTTGATGGCGACGCCGTGTTTCAGGTAGCTCTTGAAGGCGGCCTTGTGCGCGGCCTTGAGCTTGTCGATGCCGTCGCGTTGGATGCTCCAGTCGAGGACTTCCTCATAGATGTAGGAGAGGAGGATGCGGCCGGCGAACTTGTCGAAGTCGGCGTCTTTCTCGATGAGGGCCTTGGCGTTGAGGATGATGGTGTTCTTGAGGTCCTTTTCGGAGATCTCACTGCCGACGGAGCGGCGGAGCTCGCGCTCGATCTCGGTTTCCGGCATGTCGATGTCGAGGCCGATGGAGGCGTAGGCGATGCGTTTGCGCAGCTCACTGCCGTCCCAGAAGGAGGACTGGCCGTCATCCGTGGTGACGGTGATCATGAACTCCTGGTTGGCGTCGTCGGTGTTTTCCTCTTCCTCACGGCGCAGGCGGGCGCGCTCGTCGCGGTAGCGGACGTAGTGGGTGGCGGCCTTGAAGTGGCCCTGGCGCATGAGTTCCTCCTGGACCATGTCCTGGACGTCCTCGATGTGGACGAAGGAGGAGTCACCGCAGCGGACGCGGTCGGTGACGGCCTTCGCGACCTCGACGGCGGGCTCCGGGTTTTCCTTGATGGTGAGGAAGGCCTTCCGCACGGCGATCTCGATCTTGGTCTCCGACCACGGGACGACGTTGCCGCTGCGGCGGATCAGGCGGACGGGGAGGGCGTGGGGGTTGGCGTTGACATCGACGGAGCCGGTTTTCTCCAAGGAGCGGCGGAAGGCGAGGGACTTCGCCACGTCGTAGGCCTCGTTCTCGAGGAGGGCCTTTTCGATGAGGAGGTAAAGGTCGGACTCCGAAAGGCGGAGGCGGCCGCCGTCGTCCAGGGACTTGGTGAGGAAGGAGGCGACGGAGTGGGCGACGTCGGAGACGAACTTGCGGTTGACGTCGGAGAAGATGGATTTCTCGTCCTCACTGCGGGAAATGAGGAGGTCGGTGAGGGAGTCACCGATGGCGTCCGCGACGTCTTCCAAGGAGAAGTGGGTGTCGGTGGTGCCGCGGGTGATGGTGATGTCCGGGATGGGGCTGCGCTTTTCCGAAGGGAGGACTTCGCGCCAGGCGAAGCCACGGTCTTCGAGGGAGAAGCGGTCGGTGACGACCTGTTTGAGGGCCAGGTCTTCGTTGAGGTTAAGGGAGCGGTACATGGCGAATTTTTTAGGACGGGTGAATGGGATGGCGGAGAGTCTAAGAACGGGGCGGGACGCCCCTCAAACGGCCTGCGGCGGGACGCCACAGCCACGGGTCAGAGTTCGTCGTCGTCGACTGAGCTGAGCGCGGAGGCTTTCTGGTACTCCGTGACGCGGCCTTCGAAGAAGTTGGTTTCCTTTTTGATGTCCATCATCTCGGCGAGCCAGGGGAAGGGATTGGAGGTGCCGGGGTTGAGGGGGGCGAGGCCGCAGGAGGCGAGGCGGCGGTCGGCGATGTAGTCGATGTAGGTCTCGAAATCGCCGGAGTTGAGGCCGAGGGCCGCGACGGGCAGGCAGTCGCGGATGAAGAGTTTCTCAAGGCGGATGCCCTCGGCCATGGTGGCGCGGAGATCCTCGCGGAATTCCTCGGTCCAGATGTCCGGGTTTTCATCGATGAGGTCCATGAGGAGGTTGCGGAAGACCTCGATGTGGTTGGACTCGTCGCGCAGGGTGTAGCGGAACATCTGGCCGATGCCCGGGAACTTGTTCTGGCGGTAGAGGCTGAGGATCATGCCGAAGAGGCCGTAGAACTGGGTGCCTTCCATGACTTGGCCGAAGAGGAAGATGTTCTTGGCGAAGGCCTGCTTGTTCTCCAGCACGGTGAGGTCGATGTCGCGGCGGAGGGCGCGGGAGTTGGAGACGACGAAGTGGTTCTTGTCCTTCATCGTCGGGATGTCCTCGAACATGGCCTCGCATTCGTGGGGGTTCAACCCGAGCGACGAGAGCATGTAGACCAGGCTGTCCGCGTGGATGTTCTCCTCATGGGCGTGGCGGCCCAGGACGAGCTTCAGTTCCGGCGCGGTGACCAGCTCCCGGGTGACGTGCTGCACGTTGTCCCCGACGATGCCCTCGGCGGCGGAGAAGTAACCGATGCCCATCTTGATGATCCACCGCTCCACGTCGGTGATCTCGTCGGAGCGCCACTGCTCGACATCCTTCTGCATGGTGATGTCCTCCGGCTCCCAGTGGTTGTTCTTCATCGTCTTGTACAGGTCGTACGCCCACTGGTATTTCAGCGGGAGGATGTTGAAGAACATGGTGTCCTTGCCGTTGATGACTTTTTTCGCGGCGAAGGCGGCTTCGGCTTTTTCGCGGTCGAGGATGAAGGTCTTGCTTCCGACGGTGACAGTGGTGGTGGCGGCCATTTGACGTGGATGAAAATCGGGTGATGGTGCTAGTAGGGAAGATCCCTCCGGCGCGTCTGAATCTTCAGATCAAGGTTCGGCGCGCCGGGGGGAGATACTGATAGCAGTCACGGTGCCGGGTCAATGCGATTCGGGGTCAGGTTTGCTCATGTGGTATTAACAAATTATTCACAATACTACATATGGTGGTTCCGTAATGCATGCACATTGCCAATCCGTCGATGGTTGTAGGAGGATCGGGCCTCACCGGGGGGGCGGAGGGCGGGTCTAGTGGGTGGAAAATTTTTCGATCCGGCGCGCACCAACCGGACCTGCCGAATTTTTGAAAAAGTTTCCCCTTCCCTCTCCTCCACCCGTCGGTCGGGGGCCGGTTTCCCTGACAAAAGCCTGATATTTAGCTTCAAAAATTTTGAGTCCGAGGGACGGATCCTCCACCGGGGCGGGTGACCGGAGGACGGACTGTCCGGGAATGGGGCGGGAGTTTGACTTGGCGGGGAAAGAAGCCGGGTTACGATAGCGCCATGAACAAGCGATTGCTGATCGAACTTGGTAGCTTGCCGGAAGAGGGAAAAGCCTACTCCGGAGAGCTGCCGGAAACCGTTTTTGACCTGCCGGAGGACGATGCCACCGCCACCGGGCCATTGGTTTATGACCTGTGGGCCCACCGTTTCGGCTCGGAGCTGCTGCTCACCGGAACGATTTCCGCACCTTTTGAATTCACCTGTGTGGTGACCCTCAAGCGCTTCATCAAGACCATCAGCCTGGAAGGCGCGGCAATCTCGCTGGAGATTGGTAATCAAGGGGAAATCGACGCCACGGAAGCCCTGCGGGAGGAGATCCTGATCAACTTTCCGGCCGATCCCCGGATCGATGAAGCGGACGTTCCGGAACCGTGCGAAATCGATTCCCGATATTTATCAGTGGACAAGCCGGGGGAAGATGGTCTACCCACTCCGCCCCGCGCCGGGAGTGATGACCGCTGGTCAGCTCTCGATTCCCTCGACCTAAAGGACCAACCTTAACAGAACACGACCATGGCCGTACCAAAGCGCCGCCAATCCAAAAGCCGTCAGAAAATGCGCCAAGGCGCGAAACGCTGGAAGGCACCAATCTTCAAGAGCTGCCCGGACTGTGGCAGCCGCGTTCCTTCGCACATCGCCTGCCCGTCCTGCGGTAACTACCGCGGTCGTCAGGTGGTCGAAGTGGAGGCACTCTGAAATCTGGCAACAGATTTATTTTCAAATTGCCGCGCCGGGAAGCTTCCCTGCGCGGTGATTTTTCGTATGCTCCTTCCGGCCCCCGGCCCATTTCTGAATCTGTATGAAAGTCGCACTCGACGCCATGGGCGGTGACCGCGCCCCCGCCGTGAACATCGGAGGGGCAAAGGACGCCCTCGCCGCCTACCCGAAACTCACCCACCTCTACCTCGTCGGAGATGAAGCCATCCTGAAGGCGGAGTGCGAGAAACACGGACTCAACCTGAACGACAGGCGCGTCAGCATCGTCCACGCCCCCGAGGTCATCGGCATGTCCGAGCCGGGCGCGAAGACCGTGCGCAAGAAGAAGCAATCTTCCATCAGCATCGCGATGGATCTGGTGAAGGAAGGCAAGGCGGACGCCTTCGTCTCCGCCGGCAACACCGGTGGGGCGGTCGCCGCCGCCACGCTGAAGCTCCGCACCCTGAAAGGCGTGGACCGCGCGGGCATCGCCTCCGCGATCCCGAACGAGCACGGCCTCTGCCACATCCTGGATGCCGGCGCGAACCCGGATTCCAAGCCGGAGCACCTCGTCGCCTACGCCGTCATGGGCACCGCTTTCTGCAAGCACGTGCTGGGTGTGAGGAGTCCGAAGATCGGCCTCATGTCGAACGGCGAGGAAGACGAGAAAGGCACCGCCTTCACGAAGGAAACCTTCAAGCTCCTCAAGGCCACCCCGGGCATCGATTTCATCGGCAATGTCGAGGGACATGATCTTTTCGAAACCCAGCTCGACGTCGTTCTCTGCGACGGCTTCGTCGGCAATGTGGTGCTCAAAAGCGTGGAAGCCACCGCCAAGGCCGTCTCGAAATGGCTCAAAGCGGAGATCAAGGGCAACCCCCTGCGGATCGCCGGAGCCGTGCTCGCCCAAGGCGCGTTCAAGGCGCTGAAGGAGAAAAGCAGCTATGAAACCTACGGCGGCAGCCCGCTGCTGGGGGTGAATGGCGTGGTCATCATCGCCCACGGTTCCTCCTCCGCGCTGGCGGTGAAGAACGCCATCCGCGTCGGCGTGGAAACCGCAGAGCACCGCATCAACGCGAAGATCGAGGAAGCGATGGCCGCCATCGGGCCTGTCATCAGCCCCCCTCCTCCAGCGATCGAAGTCTGACCACCTCCAACGGAACTTATTTTCCCAAGGATTCCCGGAACGGCTTCCAGGAATCCCGCAGGTAGAGCGCGAACGGGATCCACCAGATGAGATCGTTCGTCAGGCACAGGATGGCCGAACGGAGCGGCCAGGTGCCTTGGAAAACCAGCACCGCCATCCCGATGGGGCCGAGGACTTTCCCCACCAACCCTACTGCGGCGAGCAGCCAGCCCCGCTCCGGCACCCGCGCGACCTCCAGATAGAGGATGCCATACAGGCCGACGACCATGCCCAGACAGGCGTAGATCTGCGGGTAGTTCAGCGGCGGCATACCGGCGAAGCGGAACAACCACTGGGGGTCCGCCGCGGCGAAAAGACCCCACGCGATGTTGTAGATGCCAGCGGCGATGAACACCCGGCGATGAAGCCTCCGCCTGGGGATCGGAGTCTCCATGATCAGTAGCCCTTCACCGCGTCCACTTGGTTCTTGAGCGGCACCCCTTTCGAGAACCGGACAATGTTGTCCAAGATCAGCTCATTGGAACGGGCGCTCCGGGCGTCGGACACGCCCGCGATGTGAGGGGTGATGATGACGTTCGGCATCTTCCACAGAGGGCTCTCCTTTGGCAGCGGCTCCGGGTCCACTACATCCAGCCCCGCCCCGGCGAGATGGCCGCTTTGCAATGCCTCCACCATGGCGGCGGTGTCCGCGATCCTGCCGCGGGAGACATTGATGAAATAGGCGCCCTTCTTCATCTTCTTGAACTGATCCTTGCCCAGCATCCCGTCTGTTTCCGGAGTGTGGGGGACGCAACTGACGATCACATCCGCCTCCGGCAGCATGGCATCCAGCTCATCCGGCTTGCCGAACCGGTCCACCGTGACCGTCATCGGGATGTCCTTGTCATCCACCGCCAGCACCTTCATGCCGAAGGCCCGCGCACGCTCGCCCACCTGGGTGCCGATGCCGCCGTAGCCGATGATCAGCATCGTTTTGCCACGCAGCTCGATGAGCGGCAGCCCCTCGCGTGAGGACTTGATCCACTCCCCCTGCTCCTGCGCCGTGTAATACGCCGCCATGTTCCGGCTCAGGCCGAGCAGCAGGGCGAAGGCATGATCCGCGATCTCCGGCCCCTGCTGGATCTTGAGGCTCGTCACCGTCATGCCAGCGTCCTGGAAACGCGGGAGTTCACGCTGCTTGTCGATGCCCGCACTGAAAATGTGCACCCAGCGCAGCTTCGTCGCCGTGCGCATGAATTCCGCGTCCGGGGAACCGATGAACCCCTCCGCATCCTGCGCCTGGGAAAGCGCATCCTTTCCTTTCCCGTAGTACGCGGGCCGCAATGCGGGATAGTCAGCCAGCAGGGCGTCCACATCCTTTTTCATCCCCTCGGGCATGAGAACCACTTGGGCGGTGGCCATCCCGCCCGATACCAGCAACCACATGAACGGAGTTTTCCAAGACATGCCACCAGAGATCACAGACCGGGCGGAATGACAATCCCGGACCATTACCCGCTGGCTTGCATAAAGCATGAATCCGGAGGCATCGCGCACGGGAAATCCCTCCTTTATTTATCGTAAGTCTTTGAAAACAGGTGCGGCACGCTCCCTGCAATTAGTTTTCTCAAACCGGCCTACCGGCAACCAACCGACTATACCACCATGAAAACCACCATCATCACCCAGATCCTTGGAGCGAGCGCAGCGGCCTTCCTCTTCACCTCTTGTGATTCCAAACAGGAAAACCTGCGCGAGGACGCCCTTGAGAACAAAGCGGATGCCCTTGAAAACCAAGCGGATGCGGTCCGCAAGGATGCCGAGAAAGCCGCCGATGCCGCGGAGGATACCGCCGACGCCCTCAAGAAAACCGACCCTGCAGCAGCAGAAAACGCCGAGAAGGCCGCCGATGCGGCACGGGACAATGCCGAAAAGGCCGCCGACGCGATCGAGAACGAAGCGGACAAGACCCGCGAGCAGAAGTAATTGCTGACGGGACCCATTTCCCATCAACACCGAAGGGGCCGGATCGTATGATCCGGTCCCTTTTTCATGCAGGGTTGACCGCTCTTTCCGACCCGGATGCAGCCCGGATTTGCCCATTGCCAAGGCCTGGAAAGGGGCGTAGGGTCGCCCCCACGCGAGTCCGCCCCCGGGCCGGTCCCGCGACTGCAACCGCTTCCAAGCCACCGTGGGTTTTCTCAACGCAATCAAACGTTGGCGTCTCGCCCGACAAGGGCTGTCGTCCGGCAAAAAGCGCCGTGTGCACAGTGAGAATCCTGTCATCCAGGCACTGGAGGAGAGTTTCTGGGTGCGCCTCTCCCTCTACGCCACCTTCGTGGTGACCATCGCCGTCATGGTGATCCAGGCCCCCATCGACTCCACCTTCGCGGATAATCCGGTGAAGGGCGGCATGTATGCGGCGGTCGTCGCCCTCACGGCGTTGGTGATGTTCCACCAGAGCCATGTGAACTCCTGCCAGCGCAACAGCCGGGTGGTTCTGGTCCTCGGCGGACTCATCGGCCACCTTTCCATCGTCCGGGTGGTCCTTTCCCTCAACACCTCCGCTTCGCTGCCGGAGGCGTTCAGCTTCCTGTTCATCCCCTTTGCCCTCGTGCCCATGCTGCACAGCGTCCTGCTGGGCCGGAATGTGGGATCATTCTCCACGGTCTTCGTCAGCTTCATCGGCTGTTTGTTCGTGCCGCGGGAGGATGTCATCGGTTTCCTCATCGTCAGCCTGGTCGGCGGGATGACCGCCGTCGTGCTGACGGAGCGGATCCGCAAGCGCGTCCAGCTTCTCCGCGCGGGTCTCTATGTGGGCGCGGTGACGCTCATCCTGGTCTTCATCCTCGGCAGGCTGGACATGTCCTCCGCCTTCGGCCCGCAGGCTGCGGACAGCCTGCGCCTGCTGGGCAAAGGCTGCGCCGCCGTGTTCGGCACGGGCGTGGTCACCGCCCTGCTCATCAGCGGGTTGCTCCCGGTTTTCGAGGGTTTCTTCCGCCTCACCACGGACATCAGTTGGCTGGAGCTGAGCGACCTGAACCACAAGCTGCTGCGGCAGATGCAGCTCGAGGCCCCCGGCACCTTCCACCACAGCTTGGTCGTCGCCTCCCTCGCCGAAGCCGCTGCGGAGAAAATCGGCGCGAACGCCCCGATGTGCCGGGTCTGTTCCTACTTCCACGATGTGGGCAAGCTCAAGAAGCCGACCTATTTCATCGAGAACCAGCACGACGGCAACGAGAACCCCCATGACGCGCTCACGCCGACCATGAGCGCGCTCATCATCATCGCCCACGTGAAGGACGGGGTGGACCTCGCGGTGAAGCACAAGCTGAATCCCCGGATCATCGATGTGATCCAGGAGCACCACGGCGATTCGCTGGTGGCCTACTTCTACCGCCGCGCGCAGGAACAGAAGAAAGCGGAACTGGACAAGGTGGACCGGAAGCTGGAGAACCCGGAAGACCTGCCCCAGATCGGCGAAAAGAACTTCCGCTACCCCGGCCCCCGCCCCAGCACCCGGGAAAGCGCCATCATTTCCCTGGCGGACGGCATCGAAAGCGCCTCCCGCTGCCTCCAGAAACCCACCCCGGCGAAGATCCGCCAGCTCGTCGAGGACATCGTCCGCTCCCGCCTCAACGACAACCAGCTCAACGAGTGCCCGCTCACCCTGCAGGAACTGGCGGCGGTGAAGGACAGCTTCGCCAGCACCCTCCGCAGCATGCTGCACACCCGGATCGACTATCCGAAGGATGACACCACCGCAGGTGGCAAGCGCGCGTCCGACATCCAGCGGCCCGCCACCCCGACGGACAAGACGGACCTGAGCCGCGGCGGCCGCACCCAGCGGCTGGAGAGCGTCTGAAACTTTCGTCCCAACACCCACCCATGTCGCTTGAGATCATCATCGGCAACAACCAGGAAGCCATCGAGATCCCCGAGGCATGGTTGACCACATACGAAAGCATCGCCTGTGAAGCCGCCGGCCTCGCCTTGGCCCGCGCCGCCCAGCCGGACAGCCCGCTTTCCTTTCTGGCCACGCTGGAAGTCGCCCTCGTGGATGATGAAACGAGCGACCGCGTCCACCGCGAGTTCATGGACATCGAGGGAGCGACGGATGTGATCACCTTCCATCATGGGGAGATCGTCATCGGCGTGGAGGTGGCGGAACGTCAGGCGGCGGAGTATGGCGAGCCGCTGGCCCGCGAGCTTCTGCGCTACTTCATCCACGGCCTGCTGCACCTCGCGGGACATGAGGATGCGGACCCGGCGGAACGTCAGGCGATGGAATCCGCGCAGGAGGAGATCGTCGCGCAACTATGGACCCCCGCGCTCGAGTCCCGCCTCGGTTGATATCCGCTGAAATCTTCCCCTCCGGCGCATCGTTTCCTCAGGCCACGCATTCCCGCGTCCGGACCGATTTTCCGCATACCCGTTTGATGAAACCGCATCTCGCCGCCGCCGTCCTGGCCGCCTCCACCCTCTGCTCCGCGCAAAGCCCGCCGGACGGAGCCAGCCTCCATACCCTCAACTGCGCCGCCTGCCACCTCCTCGACCAATCGCTGGTCGGCCCGTCGCTGGTGGAGATCCGCAAGTTCTACCTCGGGAAGCCGGATGACTTCGTGAAATGGGCCGTCGCCCCCGGCAAGAAGCGGCCCGGCGCGGTGGACATGCCATCCATGGTCCACGTGGGGGAACCCGGACTGCGGGCCATCCATGCCCACATGATGGCCATCGCGGAAGGAGTGAAGGAAAAGAAGGTGGAGAAAGGCGATCCCTTCGCCCAGTCCCCCACCCAGGCCGCGCGGCCGCAGGTCCAGCGGATCTTCCTGCCGAACGCCGGCCCCGCGGCCATCGCCATCGCCTTGGACGACCAGACCTCCCTTTGCTGGGACGCCGGGGCATGCCGCCTGCGCTATGCATGGACCGGCGGATTCCTCGAAGGCTACCCTTACTGGAAAGGCAACGGCAGTTCGCTGGCGAAGATCAAGGGCACCGTCCGCTACACGGAGCCAGCCCCTCTCTTTGACGGCGTGGCGAAGTTCCACGGCTATGACATGGACGGCGGCCTGCCGGTGTTCCGCTACACCGTCGGCGACAGAAACATGACCGAACGCTTCACGCCCGAGGCCGGAGGCTTCAAGCGCCACCTCACCCTCTCACCGGCACCGACCTCCCCGCTCATGCTGGAGTTTCCGCAGGAGAAATCCGTGAAGATCACCAGCGACGCCGGCAAATGGGACAAGAACCGCCTCACCCTTTCCCCGTCGGAGTCCGCCTCCTTCACCCTCACCTTCCGTTTCCAATGATCCCTTTTCGCCTCCTCGCCCTTGCAGGGCTGCTCGTTTCCCCCGCGCTGGCGGATACCTGGACGGACCACTTCATGCTCGAAGCGCTTCCGAATCCTCCGGGCATCGATCCCCAGGTCGGCGCGCTCGAAGTGCTGGCGGATGGCAGGCTCGCCGCCGCCTTCCACCGTGGCGAGGTGATGATTTACGATCCGGCAGCGAAATCCTGGTCCCTTTTCGCCAGCGGACTCCAGGAACCATTGGGCATGCTGGCCCAGCCTGACGGCAGCCTGCTGGTGATGCAGCGGGCCGAACTCACCCGCCTGGTGGATGCCGACAAGGACGGGAAAGCCGAGCGTTACGAGACCTTCTTCGACGGCTTCGGCATGACGGGGAACTACCACGAGTTCGCCTACGGTCCCGTGCGGGACAAGGATGGCTCGCTTTTCATCGTCCTGGGCGCAGCCTCGAGCGGTGCTCCGATCCGGCCGGAACTGCGGGGCGAGTTTTCCGGGATCGGCCAGGCGGACTTCGACCAGATGAAGGACGCGAAGAACTGGAAGGAAAACAGCAAGCTGGCGGGCCGGATGTACTCCCGTGTGCCCTACCGCGGATGGGTCATCAAGCTCTCCGCCGATGGCAAAACGTCCGAACCCTGGGCCAGTGGCTTCCGCTCGCCGAATGGCATCGGCTTCGACGCCCATGGCCGCCTCCTCGTCACCGACAACCAGGGCGACTGGCGGCCCACCAGCCCGCTTTATGAGATCGAAAAAGACGGCTTCTACGGCCACCCGGCGTCGCTGGTATGGCGCAAGGACTGGGATGGCCGCGATCCCATGAAGATGCGGGTGGAGGAACTCGACGGGATGCAGACCCCCGCCGTCGGCTTCATGCCGCAGGGGGAGCTGGCGAACTCCCCCACGGAGCCGGTCATCATCCCGGACGGTGCTTTTCCCAAAGAGTTCGACCGGCAGACGCTCATCGGCGAGATGAACCAACCCTGGCTCGTCCGCGTGCTGGATGACGAGGTTTCGGGGCAGTTCCAGACCGCCCTCGTCCCGTTCCTCGATGGCTCGCCGCTCGGCATCGGCAACAACCGCCTCGCCTTCGGCAAGGACGGTTCGCTCTACGTCGGAAAGACCGCCCTCTCCTGGGCCGGTTCCTTTGGCATCACCCGTGTGAAATGGAATGGGAAGCCGTTCTTCTCCATCTCCGGCGTGAAGGCGACACCGGCAGGCTTCACCGTCACACTTTCCGAACCGGTGGATCCTGCCACGACCGCAGGCGTCATCACCAAACGGCATACCTACAAGTACCACGCCAACTACGGCTCGCCGAAAGTCGATGAAACGAAGCTGCCCGCCAAGGCGACGCTTTCAGAGGATGGCCGGACGCTCACCCTCGACCTCGGTGGCCCGTTGAAGGAAAAGTATCTGCACCTGCTCGACCTCACCTCCCTGCGTGCGAAGTCCGGCAACAGCCTGCTCGGATCGAAGGCTTGGTATCAGGTGAACAAGGCCCCCTGAGCGGCGTAAGGAGGGTGGACATTGCGGCAAAGCCACTATGTCCACTGCGCTCCCATTCCTGTCCACCGGCTGCAATGGCACCAGGCAAAGAGCAGAACAGGGAGAAATGAAGTGGGGATTTCAGTCCGCCTCGGAGCACCCCCGTAAATGACCATCTCTCCCCACCCTATGGTCATGGCGGGTCCAGCGTCTCACCGCTTTTTGACCGGTTTAGCATAATTGATTCATGGTCCTGGGCCATAGCTGTAGGGGTCCAACAGCACTTGGGATATCCACATGCAGAGTGGAACGGAAAACCCGACGCTCAAAATTGCCAAGCCAATCGAATAGCCCCACCGGGTCCCAGATTGGTGTGCCTGAAAGAACCGCCAAAAATAACAGGACAAGAGAGAAACGAAAAACACTCCCAGGCAAATTGGGAAAATAATAAGGATAGCGATAAGCGGACCTCCTTCTCTAAGAGCGATTCTTGTAATGGCGGTCATCACAAGCGATCCAGAAATGAGCGTAACCAGATACTCCAGAAGGCGAAGAAAGAAAAAATTTCGGTTTAGGTTTTTCATTATCCCTCTGCCGTCAGAGGTGAATCTGTGGTGCTCCCCCGGGAAGGAAGCTCTCTCCCGATTTCATCCACGCGCAGTCCGAAGCCCGGACCGCTGACGCTGCGGAGATCGATGGTGCCATTCCGCCGTTGGTAGAGTCCGGGATGAATCCTTGCCTCCGTCTCCGATGCCATCGGATAGAACTGCATGGCGTTGGTTTCCACTCCTGCGATCGTCGGGGAGTATGCCGCCAACAGGCAATGGGGCACTTGGGCCAACATGGGATTGGTCAGGTCCTGCACCATCAGGGTCATCCCATGGGCCTGGGCCCAGCACAGACTGAGGAGAGCACCGGTCTGGGTCTTGCAGGTCTTTAGGGCCACTCCGGTCCATCCCAGTTCCCGGCCGCGGCGGATATTCCGCCAATCGTGCGCGCTTTCGTCCAGAAACAGTGGCTTCCGCGAAGCCACGGCATGGACAGGAATGGGATGCTCATCCAGTTCATACGGGAAAGGCTGTTCCACATAGAGGATCAGCGCGAACACACCAGGCTCCTCATCCCGCAGGCGGTCGAGGACATCCGTGACATAAGCGGGATCCGTCACCGTGCAGTTGAAATCCGCCGTGAGCCAGAGAAGCCCCATTTCCAGCGCCACCTTGCCGATCCTCAGAAGCCGCTGGTAGTCCCACTCCAGGTCATTCCCACGGAGCTTGATTTTAAGGGCTTTCAGGCCATCCCGGCGGATCCAGTCAATCAGGGTCACCGGATGACCGTCCTCCGGTTCGTCCCCGGCAAGGTCTGTTTCATCGATAGCATCCAGGCCACCCACCAGATGCCACGCCATCAGCTCGTCCCGCCGCTGGGGCAGCAGGAAGTCCGCCGGAAACCTCCCTTTGAAAGACAGATCGCCACGATCCTCCGCGGGACTCAGAAATGAGGACAGATCACGGCTCATCCATGGAGCCCGGTAGGTCCGGTAAGTGGCCACATCATTGGCCATTCCGTAGGCATCATGCAGGGCAAGATCAAAGGCCGAAGCACAGACCAATGCCGCGAGCCACGGCATGGCGGATCCCTCCGGCCGCCGGTCATTGAAGATCCGCAGTTGGCGGCCCAGTTCACCTTCGATGAAGTCATGCCCTATTTCCATCGCGTGCCCTTGGGCGGGAAATTGTGGCCACGCCCGGGCAAGCTGCCGGCAGAAATCGCACAAGGCCGTATGGCGCTCCTCATAGGAAAGCACCGACGGCCATACCCATTGGACGCTGAGAGGCGTTTCGCCCCACCCGTCCGCTTCACGCCCGTCCGCCCTCGTCACCCCCAGGCGGACACGGGCACAGGTGATGGAGGTCAGTGTCTCCCCGCCGAATTTCAACGGCACCCGGGTGGTTACAGGGAGGAAGAAAAGCTCTGCGGCGGAGACGCGGATGTCCGTATCCATGGCTGGTGCGTTCAGTCAGGCAGCGCCCTGTTTTTGGTTTCCGGGGCCAGCCAGATCACCAGCATTCCCAACAGATAGATCAGGGAAATCGTGGCCCCCATTTGGGCATAGCCTCCATAGTGCTGCACCAAGGCCCCTCCGGTGAGGGCCCCGGCGGCGGCCACGATCCTTCCCGCATTATAGCAAAGCCCCTGCCCCGTCGCGCGGACCCTTGTTGGAAACAATTCAGGGAGATAGAGCGGAAAAAATCCATAAAATGCGGCTGTCACGGCTCCCGTCGCAAATACCGTGACGAGAAAGGTGACGTTGTATTCGGACTGGGTGCGGAAAAGGAAAGCGCAGACTCCCAAAGACAAAGCGCAGAGCGTGAAATATCCCCATCGCCTGCTGTAACGGCCGACCAGGATGGGTGCCAGGAGGCTGCCGGCCATGGCCCCGAACGAGCATGCCATCTGTGCGTTCGCTTTGGCTCCCGGCACCGTTCCCTGGCTCATTTGGTCCGTCCACAGAGGGATCCACTGGACCGAGGCCCAGGTGCCGATCAGCGCCACCGAAGACAGGACGATGCCGATGAGGGTCCTGCCGAGCAAAGGCGGGCGGAGAACCGTCCGCAGCGGAGAAACAACATCGGCTGAAACGGCCCTGGATTTCTCCCAACGCTCTGATTCGGGCACGAAAAGCCTGATGAGGAACGTCAAAAGCGCGGGCGACGCGCCAACGAGAAACATCCAGCGCCAGGAATCCGGCGTGACATGAACGATGGCCGCGAGCAATCCCACCAGCACCATCCCGAGATTCGCCGCCATGCCAATCGCACCGGCCAGCCATGGCCGGTGTTTCTCCGGCCAGACTTCCATCACCAACGCAACCCCGAGCGCCCATTCCCCTCCCATGCCCAGCGCCGCCACAAACCGGAACCCCGCCAGATGCCACGGGACCTGCGCGAAATATCCGGCCCCACTGAAGAGGGAATAGCACAAGATGCTCAAGGCCATCGCCCTTACCCTTCCGATCCGGTCTCCCAGCCATCCGAACGCAACACCACCCAATGCCGCTCCGACCAGGAATGCCGCGGTGATTTTTCCCATCCACTCGCCAACCAAACCTTCACTGCCTGAACCCAGCATATCCAGCAGCGCGGGTCGCGCCACCACCGGAAACAAACCGATCTCAAATCCGTCGAACAACCATCCGAAAAACGCGGCCAACAGCGCCAATAAAGGGCCATTCTTTCCTCCGGAATTCTTGTTTGCGTTCGAGGTCACCAAAGAGTCTCCGGACTCTCCCGGAAGGCGAGATAACGGCACAGGCATCGTTCATCTATCAAGAAGAAGCACCGGACGGGGCGACCCGTAACCATGGGGAAAGCTTCATTCCGGAAAACGGGATGGCCCCCGGGTCAAGGCCGGTACGCATGCCTGTTCCTCAGCGCCTGCTCCAGCGGCGGCTGCGGATCACACAGACGGTCGATCATCCTGTCCCACACTTCCCTGCCCTTCAGGATCTCCACCTCGATCCGCAGGAAATAGATCGGCACGTTCAGTTCGGTGGGGCGCGGGAAGCGGACGGCGTCCTTTTCGGTGGTGATCATCAGGTCCATGTCCCGCTCGACACAGCGCTGCATGAACTGGTCCACATCCTTCCGCGTGAAGCGGTGGTGGTCGGAGAAATGCCGCCGCACCTCCACCCGCGCGCCAAGCTTCTCCACGGAACGCTCGAACGCTTCCGGCACGGCGATGGCGCTGATGGCGGCCACCCATTTCCCCTTCAGGAAATGCAGCGGCTTGCGCTCCCGGGTGAACAGGTTCTCCAGATAGATCGGCCCGTGGGTGGTCTCCACGATCTCCGCGGTCCTGTTGTATTTCCGGATGCGCCTGATGAGCGCCTCGTTCGATGTACTGTCACACTTGGTGAGGAAGATGTAACTCGCCCTGCGGAGGTTTTTCGGCGGCTCGCGGAGGGTGCCGCGTGGCAGCAATGCCTCCGTGCCGAATGGGGAACCCGCATCCACCAGCACGATGTCGATGCCATGGGCCAGGTTCAGGTATTGCATGCCATCATCCAGCACCAGGGTATCCGCGTCCAGCTCGTTGATGGCGAAACGGCCGCCTTTGACCCGGTCCTTGTCCACCACCACGCGGACTCCATCCAGGTTCCTGGCCAGCATGAATGGCTCATCCCCCGCGTATTTCGAGTCGAGCAGGAGGGCCGATCCGGTGGAGACGACCTTGGGCATCCTGTCGGGGTCAACGGCGGAGCCGTCCCTGTGCCGCCATTTCTGGGGCCGGTCCAGTTTCTTGCTTTTGTAGCCGCGCGAGAGGATCGCCACCCGCCGCCCGCGGTCGCGCAGTGTCTTCGCGAGGAATTCCGTCACCGGTGTCTTTCCCGTACCGCCCACGGTGATGTTGCCGATGGCGATGACGAGGGTCCCCAGATGCCGCTGCTGCTTCCACCCGGTGCGGAAAAGCGCGAGGCGGGTCTGCACCAGCAGGCGGAAAACGCCGGACAGCGTGGTCATCGCCAGCCGCATCATCGCGGCGCGGAAACCCTTCGCCCTGCCGAAGATCACATCGGATCCCCAGCGTTCGAGTTCGGCGAGCATTTCCTTCATCGGCGCAACGACGATGGTCCGGCCCGCGACCGGGGATCAAGCGCCGAAAAACGCCCGCTCGATCACCCACTTCACCCCCCACAGCGCGACCACGATGGAACCTCCGATCTGGATCTCCTTCGTCCACCTGCGCAGCGGCCACAGCAGGAGAAACGCCGCGGCCAGCACCGTGATCTGAGCCAGCTCGACCCCGATGTTGAACCCCAGCAGCGGCAGCGCGAGGGCCTTGCCCTTCACCCCCTCCAGCTTCTCACCCAGCACGCTGGCAAAGCCGCAGCCATGGATGAGGCCGAACAGGAAAACGAGGATGACCCGCTGTTTCCCCAAGCGGTGGACGAACAGATTCTCGATGCCGATGAAGGCGATGCTGGCGGCAATGGCGACCTCCACCCACTTCCCGGGCAGCGAGATGACGCCGAAGATGGCGAGGGCGAGCGTGATGGAGTGGGCGAGGGTGAAGAGCAGGGACTGGCCCACCAGCGGCTTCCATTTCGGAGCCATCAGGAAAAGCCCGAGGATGAAAAGCAGGTGATCCAGGCCGAGCGGGATGACATGATGGAAACCGGACAGCAGCCACTCGGTGAGCCGCGTTTTCGGCGGCTCCACCGTCCCCGCCGCATCCACCTTGAACAGGATGGTCGAGCTGCCGGCCGCGGCGGTCACCACAGGCGCATTCGCCTCATCATACACGGCGATGAATTCCGATTCCAGATCGTCCTCCCAATGCGCCACGAGTCTGCCCGGTCCCGGCCGGGCGTCCGCGATGATCTTCACCGAAAGAAGCGCCGTATCCCCCGCATCATCGGGGAGATCGAACGGCTCTTTTTTGAAATCGGGAAACTCGATCCTCCACCCTACCGTCTCCTCATTGTAACTGAGGTGCAGCATTTTCCGGAGCGTGTTCTCCGTCTCGCGGCGGTAGCGGGCGAGTTGCTCCGGCGGAGCCTGCAGGGTTTTCGCCCGGCTCAGCGGCAGTCCGTCCGGCACGCCCCTCATCTCCGGCAGCATGAAGGCGATGTCGATCTCCCCGAGCAGGCGCCACTCTTTCTCATCCGCCTGGAATTCGAACTCCACGGCGTCGATGACATGGGCGGCGACGGGAGCCAGGATGGCCAGCAACAATCCCAGCGAAAGGAGCAGGAAACGGAGGAGTTTCATGAAATGAGTGAATGGATTACTTCGCCAGCAGGCGGATCTCCTCAGATCCCGGGACAGCATCGTAACGCACGAGGCCACCCTTCACCGGCACCGTCTTCTCCACCGCGCTTTGCTTGACCGTGCACTCCTTCCAATCGGCCGGGACGGCGGTTTCCAGGGTGAGTGGCAGGTCGTAGAATGCCGGATCCTCCTTGCTGGTGAGGCTGAGCCTGATTCCGCGGGGGACGGTCTGCAGCACCTTCACCTCCGCACTTTCCCGCTCTTTCCTATACTGGATGTAGTGGACGACGTCCGCGACCCAGATGTTTTCCTTCTCAGCGTCCAGCTTGTCCAGAATGGCGGTGAACCATTCCACCGGCGTGACCAGCCAGTCACCACCGACCCCGTGCATGTCGAGGTGCCCCATCTCCCCGCCCGCGAGCGCTTTGTCGATGGTGGCGACGCATTCCTCCGCGGATTTCTGGTGGATCGGCGGCCCCCAGAACGAAGGACGCTCCACCAGATGGTGCTTTGCGAGAAGCGCGGCGACCTCGTCGTCGGTGACCTTCCACGGCACCCCGCCGGGCTTGCCGTAGCCGATCAGGCGCGGCCATTTCTTTTCCGGGGTGAATGCCTTGATCGCTTCGTTCGCTTTGGCGAATTCGTCGTCCAGTTGGGCGACATCCGTCGCCCCCACATGGGTGAAGGTATGGTTCTGGAGCGCGACGACCGGACTCGCAGCGGCCTTTTCCCACTGGGCCTTTTTTCCAGGTAACGCGCCTTTTCCGGCGTTGATGTAGAAGTTTCCGACGATCCCCCGCTTCTCCAGTTCCGGGATCACGTTGGTGAGGTGGGTCGGGCAACTGTCATCGAAAGCCAGCAGGAAGACCGCTTTCTTCCCGTCCTTCCATTTCAGGACCTGGGTTTCGCCGATTTCCCCAGCCAGGAGGGGCTGGATGGCAAAGAGGGCACATGCGGCCACCGCCAAACGCCGGATTCCCATCACCCGGTGGATGGCGGCTGACGGAAGGGTCAAAGCGGAGATCTCTCGCATGACCGCCTTTATAGGAGGCATTTGTCCCCCCGCAAGCACGGCCTCGAGCGGGCAAAAGTGTGATTTGAAGCCGGAATCCGGCGGAAAAACCCCGCTTTACAAGCCCCGGAACGACCATCATAGTCCGCCGCCCATGACCTTCGCCGCGATCAATTACCTCTCGATCAGCATCAACCTGTTGCTCGTCGTATTTGTTTTCGTCTGCGTCCTGATGACCCTCGTCATCCTGATGCAGCGCCCGAAACAGGAGGGTCTCGGCGCCGCCTTCGGCGCTGGCGTGACCGACCAGGTCTTCGGTGCCCGGACCACGAATGTCCTCCAGCGCGGCACCGTTTATCTCGCCTCCGCATTCTTCATCCTCAGCCTTCTGCTGGCGATCCTCATCGGTTTCCAGAACAGGAAGAACTCGCTGCTGGTTCCGAAATCCGCCAAACCCGCCGCAGAAGCACCGGCCGCCCCCGCTGCACCGGAGAAGCCGAAGTCCCTCACCGATGATCTTCCTGAAACCACTCCGGCACCGGTGACTCCCGCCACTCCGGAAGCACCGGCACCAACCCCTGCCCCGGAAGCCCCGGCACCAACCCCTGCCCCGGAAGCCCCGGCACCAACCCCTGCCCCGGAAGCCCCGGCACCAACCCCTGCTCCGGAGGCACCTGCCCCCGCTCCGGAATCCACTCCTGCGCCGGCTCCGTCAGAAAAACCGGAGGGGCAGTGACGCTTCCAGCGGCGTGACCGATCCCGCCGCCGATACCCCCGCGTTGCCTGTCTGGGCGCGCGACACCGCCTTTCCCGAATCTCCGGGAGGCTGGGGATGGGCCGACTCCAAGGACAAACGCACGCTTTGTGCATCCCAGGAGGAGCTTTCCCAAGCCGTCATCTCCGATGAAGGAGGCAGCGTTTCCCTGGTCTGGACTCCGGAAACACCGCGGATGGTGCTGCCGGAGGAAGTCCCCGCCTTGAATCAAGCCGTGGCCGCTTCCCGCGCGAAATGGGCGCGGGGGGATCTGGACCACTACACTGCGCGGCTGCGGCGCGGGCTGATCTTTTTCAGCATCATTTTCGCGTGGGTGTTTTACGGCAACTACCGCCATGTGAGCGGCACCTCGTCCTTCGGGGCGCTGGACTCACTGGCCAAGGCGCTCCGCGCCACGCTCAACCACGGATTCATCGAGATCGGCTTCCTGCTGCTGATCATGTTCGTGCTGATCCCTTGGTATCAGGCGCGGAAACGCTACAATGAACAGGGCCGTTTCAGCACCCCTGCGGGACTTTCCGAAGCGGTGCCCGCCATGCGGTTCGAGACTTGGCTGGAACGGCGGAAGGCTCCCTTCACCTTGATCTTCCTCGGATTGATCACCCTCGTCGGTGTCGCGCAGCTTCTCTCCGACGGGCCGCAGTCCAGCATCAAGGCCGCGGGATTGGTGAAAGATGCCTACCGTGCCGGCGAATGGTGGCGGCTTTTCACCGCGCCGTTCATGCACGGGCACCCCATCCATTTCCTGATGAATGCCGCGGCGCTCCTTTATCTCGGCAAGCGGCTGGAGGTGTTCGCCCGCTGGCCGCACCTGCCGATGGTGTTCCTCTTCTCCGCCGTCGTCGGAGGGCAGGCATCCGCCCAATTCCTCAAGAATGCCGACTCCGTCGGAGCATCCGGCGGACTCATGGGCTGGCTGGGGTTCCTGCTCGTCTTCGAAACCCTGCATGCCCGTCTGGTCCCCCGTTCCGCCCGCAGGCGTCTGGCGGCGGCGGTTTTCCTGACCGCGCTCATCGGGCTGATCGGCCATCGCTTCATCGACAACGCCGCGCACGCCGGAGGGCTGGTGGCAGGCATGCTCTACGCCGCGATCGTTTTCCCGAAGTCGTCCTCGGTCTATCGCCCGCAGTCCACGCTCACCGACCGCATCGGCGGCTCACTCGCGCTCGCCGCCTGTGCGGCCTCCGCAGCATTCGCCATCTGGAAGATCTGCGCGCCCGCGTAGCGAACCTCGTGAGAGGCTCGGCTGGGAAGAAGCCTGCTATCCCGGAATGGCGTATCCGGAAGACTCCCACCCCGTGAAGCTCCGCTCGTAGATGAAGAGGAATCTCGGGATGACTCCGGCCATTCTCCACCGAAGGTCTCACGACCTTCGCTACCTCACGCCTGCTCCACTTTCTCCGGTTTGCCGCTCTTGATCGAACGGTAGATCGCTTCCACGGCCAGCAGATCCTTCAAGCCTTCCTCGCCCGGAACGGCGAACGGCTTGCCGTTGAGGATGGCTTCCGAGAACGCGTCCATCTCCAGCACAAAGTGGTCGGAGGGAGGGAAGGCGAACGGAACCTTGGCATCCGAGGTCCACCCGGTCTGGCCGCTGTAGCCATACGCGGGACCCATGCCGTAGCGCCCTTTCTCCGCGGTCACGGTGAAGTTGTTAGCGCCGTTGAAATTGTAGGTCGTCATGCAGTTGGCGGTGATGCCGGAAGCGAACTTCATCTGCCAGGTGATGGTTTCATCCACCTCCGCGAACTTCACCGGGTCCGTCTTCGTCTCCAGCGCGGAGATCTCCACCGGTTCCTCTCCGGTGAGATAGCGGCAGGCATTGAGCGCATAGACGCCCACATCCATCAGGGCACCGCCACCCGCCAGATCCTTGCGCAGCCGCCACTGCTTCGGATCGCCGATCTTGAAGCCGAACTCCGCGTTCACATGCTTCAGGGCACCGAAAACCTTCTCCCGCCCGAAGCGGATCGCCTCCAGGTGGTGCTCCTCGAACTGGCAGCGGTAGGCCACGCCCAGCAGCACCTTGGCTTTCTCACAGGCGGCGATCATCTCGCGGCATTCCTTCGCGGTGTTTGCCATCGGTTTCTCGCAGAAGACGTGCTTGCCCGCCTTCGCCGCACGCAGCACGAACTCATGGTGCATCGAGTTCGGCAGGACGATATAGACCACATCCACATCCTTGTCCCCGATGATCTTGTCGAAGTTCCCGTAGTCATAGACCTTGTCCTCCGCGAGGCCGTATTTCTCCCGCCACTCCACGCCCTTTGCCGGAGTTCCGGTCACCACGGCAGCCAGCCTGGAATGCTTCGACTTCAGCAACGCAGGCGCGATCTGGTTCTTGCTCAGCGAGCCGAGGCCGACCAGCGCCCAGCCGAGCTTCTTCGGTTCCGGCTGCGCTTCCTGGGCTTTGGAATAGACGGAGGCCAGCGAGGCCCCCACGGCGAGTTTGATGAATGGACGTCGGTTCATGAATGGATTTGGGGAAGGCAGGGTCAGAGGCTCGGGTAGGGCATGGAGAAGGTATCACCGTCCTCCATCTTCCCACTGTCGAGGCCTTTCTTGAACCACCTCATGCGCTGCTCCGAAGTTCCGTGGGTGAAGGAATGGGGGACGATCTTTCCCTGCTGCTTCTGTTGGATCGCATCATCCCCGATGGCGTTCGCGGCGCGCATGGCCTCCTCGATGTCCGACTTGTCCAAATTGAAATACTCCACCGACTGCCGCGCCCACATGCCGGCATAAAAGTCCGCCTGCAGCTCCAACCGCACGGAATACTGGTTATACTCCGGCCTGCCCCGCATCGCCGCGACCTTGTCGGAATCCCCCAGCAGTTTCTGGACGTGGTGGCCCACTTCATGGGCGATCACATAGGCCTGGGCGAAGTCACCCGGTGAGTTGAAGGTTCTCGCCAGCTCGTCAAAGAAGGTCAGGTCGATGTAGATCCTCTGGTCCGCGGGGCAGTAGAACGGCCCCATCGCCGCACTGCCGGTGCCGCAGCCGGTGGAAACATTGCTCCGGAACACCACCAGCTTCGGCTCCACATATTGCATGCCATGCCGGGCGAACTCGGCTTGCCACACTTTCTCCGTGCCCTTGAGCACGCGGCTGACGAACTCATAGCGCTCCTGGTCCGCGGGTGTCTGCACGTATTCGCTGCCACCACCGGAACCTCCGCCTGAAAGCTGGAGTGGATTGATGATCCCGCATTTCCATAGAACGAACCCGGCCACCACCGCGACTAGGATCCCTTTGATCCCGAACGTCCTGCCGATCAGTGTGAGGATGCCGAACATCCCACCGCCACCTCCGCCGAATCCCCCTCCACCACCGGTCCGTCCCCGTGCGTCCTCGATGTTCCGGCTTCCCTCGCGATCCTTCCAGTCCATGATCTTTATTTGTCGTTGGGTAAAGGTCTATGCCATCCCTCCGCCAGCCGCAAGCACGCAAAACAACGCCTCACCGTGGATACAACAGGTAGGGTGCCCGCACGGCGGCGAAGGCCCGCAACCCCGGCTCCCACGCCACGCGGATCTCATCCAGGCTTTTCCCGGCAAGGACCGCATCCACCGTGGGCCGATCCCCCGTCAGCTTGAGCATCTTTGAAATGCCCGCCTGCTTGCCATAAAGCCGGTGAAAGGCCGAGGCCATCACCACCCCCAGGTCCACCGGACGGAACACGTCCCGGTTGGTCACCTGGATACGCACGCCGCCACATTCCCGCCCTTTGAAGACGCTGGCCACCGGGGTGAACCGGACCGGCACGAACCCGACGCCCGGCAGCCCGGCACGTGTCAGTTCCGCCGCGAACTTCAGTTCATCGACATACGGCGCGCCCACCAGTGAAAACGGCGCATCCGTCCCCCGTCCCACGCTGATGTCGCAGAACTCCAGCAAGCCAACCCCGGGGTAGAGCGTGGCGGCATCCAGGCTCCTCATGTTCGGCGACGGATTCCGCCATGGCAGCCCGCAGCGGTCATACCACTGGAGGCCTGTGCCCTCACACTTCACCACCTCCAGTTCCGCGCCGTATTTCCGCTCGCCGTTGATCATCAGCGCCAGTTCCCCCACCGTCATGCCATGCCGCACCGGGATCTCATGGGTGGCGATGAAGCTGCGCTCCTCTGTGAGCACCGGCCCCTCGACCGCCGCACCGATGGGGTTCACCCGATCCAGCACGATGAACTTCACCTTCGATTTCCCCGCCTGTTCGATGCAGTTCGCCATGGTGGAGATGTAGGTGTAGAACCGGCAGCCGATGTCCTGGATGTCGAAGACGAGCGCGTCCAGCCCCTCCAGGTCCGCAGGGAGGGGACTACGGGTTTTCCCGTAGAGACTCTTCACCGGCAGCCCCGTGCCCTGGTCCTTCGTGTCGGTGATCTTCTCGTGGTCCTGCTCGCCGCGGATGCCGTGTTCCGGACTGAACAGAACCTTCAATTCCACCCCATCCGCCTTGTGGAGCAGATCGATGGTGGAGTTGCGCTCCCGGTCCTGGCCGGTGTGATTCGTCACCAGGCCGAGCTTCATGCCCTTCAGGCGGGCGAAGCCCTCCCTTTTCAGAACGTCCACGCCATTCAGGACAGGCACCGGCGCGGACGGAGGAGGCAGGTTCTTCTTCGGGTCCACCGGCAGGGCATCCGGCACGTAGAGGAAATTGTAGCCCGCCACCGCCTGGGCTGCGAGCGTCCCCAGTTCCCGCTGGAGCAGGAGGGAATTTCCGCCGGACGGATGGTTCCGGTTCGACAGGAAAATGATGAAGGTCCGGGAAAAGGGATCGATCCACAGGCTCGTTCCCGTCCATCCGGTATGGCCGTATCCACCGATGGGCAGCAGGTTTCCCCGCAATCCGGCATAGGGAGAATCGATGTCCCAACCGAATCCCCGCCGGGGGAGCCAGTCCGGCGTCTGCACGGAGGTCATCAGTTTGACCGTTTCCGGCTTCAGGATGGCGCCCCCGCCGGAGAGCATCATCCTCGCGAACTTCGCCAGATCCTCCGCCGTGGTGAAGAGACCCGCATGGCCCGCCACCCCGCCCATTTTCCGTGCGGTGGGGTCATGCACCACTCCCCGCAAGACCGTGCCGTCCGCCAGCTTTTCCGTCGGCGCGGTCTCCGCCGCCACCTTCGGCAGGTAGCCGCTCCGCGTCATGCCCAGCGGGGTGAAAATCTCGCGGGCGCAGAAAACATCCAGCCCTTCCCCGGACACCCGCTCCACGATGGCTCCCAGCAGGATGAAATTGATGTCACTGTAACGGTAGGCGCTGCCCGGAGCATCCGTCGGCGCTTCCTTCCGGATCTCGCCCAATGCCCCCGCCAGACCGCTCCAATCCCCCCTGGAGGAAATCCCCGCACGCAGTCCGGAGGTATGGGTCAGCAACTGCCTGACCGTGATGGCATTCTTTCCGCCCTCCGCCATCTCCGGGAGGTAGCGGACGAGCTTTTCCTCCAGATCGATCTTACCGCTCTCATGGAGCTTCATGACCGCCGTGGTAGTCGCCACCACCTTCGTCAGCGAGGCGGCGTCGAAAATGGTGTCCACCGTCATCCCCTCACGTGCCGGCACGAGGGCCCGCTGTCCGAACGCCTTGGCGTGCAATCCGTCCTTGGTTTCCACCCATAGGACACCACCGGGGATCTTCCCCTCCGAAATGGTGCGCTCAACCGCAGCGTCCATCGCCTCCAGCCGGTCCGGCCGGAGGCCTGCCACCAGCTCCGAAGCCTGGGTCAGTTGGGAAAACAGGAGAAGGATCAGGGAAAACCGCATGCTCCGGGATCTATCCGGAAGCCGGAGATTTCCCAACCAAATTCAGCGGGGCGGCGTGGGCGGAAAAGGAAGGCAGGGACGGCATCCGGCATCACCGCCTTTCGCTCCGCCGGATGCGGACTGCGCCTCGGTTTTGGAGGAGAATTTGCGAAAAAACGGCGAAGGTTCCACGGTTTCCACCGGTATAATGGACCCCGGCAGCCTCCGGCGCACCACGCTCCCGGCCCCTACTCCCGCCTTGGCAAGCGGGTTTCCCCGCATTAGTTCTTCAACTCTCCAACCCATCCCGCATGAATCGAATCGTCAAATCGCTTGTCGCCACCGTGGCGGTCACCACCCCGCTGCACGCGGCCACCAAAGTTTTCCAGACCTTCAACAGCGACGGTTTCGACGACTGGAAATTCGAGGGCAAGGCCTTCGGTGTCGCTCCGGTTTCCGGCAAAACCCAGGAGATGAAGGGCGAGTTCAAGAACTACTCCGGAGAGTATCTCGTCGTCTCAGCCCATGGTGGTGATGACGCGACCGGCTCCCTCACCTCCCCGGAGATCACGCTGCCGGAACCGTACATCGCCTTCCTCGTCGGCGGTGGCAACCAGCCCGGCAAAACCGCCGTCCAACTTTTGGTGGATGGGAAAGTCGTCCGCGAGGCGGTCGGCAAGAACGACCTGGAGATGCGCGCCACCGTCTGGGATGTGCGGGACTTCAAGGGCAAGAAAGCGCAGATCCGCATCCTGGATGAAGCGAAGGGAGCCTGGGGCATCATCGCCGCCGACCATTTCATCTTCACGGACTACCCGAACCAGAAGTTCCCCGCCAGCACCCGCGGCGGGAAAGCCTACTCCGCGGGCCTGGTCAACGACCCGAACATGCCGGGCGTCACCATTCCGGAGAACACCACGCTGAAGGTCATCGCGGACTGGAAGGACCAGAAAACCATCTCCCCCACGGCCCTTGCCGTGGATGAGCAGAACAACATCTTCGTTTCGGAAACCCACCGCTTCCGCTTCGGCGTCCAGGACAACCGCGAGCACCTCTACTGGTACCTAGACGACCTCCAGAGCCAGACCACCGGCGACCGCCGGAAAATGCACGATAAATGGAATGAGAAAGTCAGCATCAAATCCCTGACTGAGAAATCCGAGCTGGTCCGCAAGCTGGTGGACAAGGATGGCGATGGGATCTATGAAACCTCCACCGTCTTCGCGGATGGCTTCAACGACGTTCTCGATGGCACCGGTGCCGGCGTCTTCGCCTTCGAAGGCACGACTTACTTCGCCTGTATTCCCAAGATCTGGGCGCTGCGGGATGAGAACGGCGATGGCATCTCCGACAAGAAACAGGTCGTGGAAGACGGCTTCGGCGTCCGTGTTTCCATTTCCGGCCACGACCTCAACGGCTTCGCCCTGGGACCGGATGGCCGCATCTACGGCACCCTCGGTGACCGCGGCCTCAGCTTCACCACGAAGGAGGGCAAGAAATACCACTATCCGAACGAGGGCGTGGCCTTCCGTTTCGATCCGGATGGCACCAACTTCGAGATCTTCCACACCGGCCTCCGCAATCCGAAGGAAATCGCCTTCGACGCGCTGGGCAACCCGTTCTCCGTGGACAACAACTCCGACCAGGGGGACGCCGCCCGCGTCGTCTATCTGGTGGAGGGCGGTGACACCGGCTGGCAGATGGAGAACCAGACCATGCACACCTTCCACCGCCAGATCGGTCTGGCCGTCCACCCGCCGAGCCGCTGGATGGATGAGAAAATCTGGCACCTCCAGAACGACACTCAGCCTGCCTACATCATCCCTCCTGTCGCCCACCTCACCGCCGGTCCGTCCGGCCTCACCTACCATCCGGGCACCGGCTTCCTCGAAACCGAAGCGAACCGCTTCATCATCACCGACTACCGCGGCGGCAGCACGAACTCCGGCATCTTCTCCTTCGAGATGAAGCCCAGCGGCGCGGGCATGGAAATGACCGACAACCGCAAGCTGGTCTGGGGTGTGGGCGTCACCGACGTGGAGTATTCCTACGATGGGAAGCTGCTCATCAGCGACTTCATGAACGGCTGGACCTCCCACGACAAGGGACGGATCCTGGCACTGGACGCGGGTGACAAGACCTGGCGCGCGAAGGAAGCCGCGGAAGCCGGAAAACTGATCAAGGAAGGCATCGACAAACTGAGCGCGGAAGAATGCCTGAAGCTGCTCCGCCACCCGGACCTCCGGGTGCGCCTGCGCGCGCAGATCGCGATTTCCCGGAAACCGGAAGCGCTCAAGACCTTCACCGATGCCGTCCGTTCCGTCGAGCAGACCGAACGCATCCACGGTCTCTGGGGACTGGGGATCCTGGCGCGCCGCGGCGCGGTTCCGTCCCCGTCCAGTGACGGCTTCGGCACCCTGCCGGATCTGCGTTCCAGAATGGCTGCCGCACAGATCATCATCCCCTACCTCGAGAATGACGACGAGGAGACACGGGTGCAGGCCATCCGCGCGATCGCATCCGCAGGCATCCAGGGAGATGAACTCCCGCTCGGCGTCCTCACCGCGGACAAATCCCTCCGCGTCCGCGCGGAGGCGGCCATCGCGATCGGCCGTCTCGGTGCCATCGGCCAGTTCAACGCCATCTGTGAGATGCTCCGCGAGAACAACAACAAGGATGTCTTCCTCCGCCACGCCGGCATCTATGCACTGGAGCTGCTCGGCAGGAAGGGGGTCATGGTTTCCGCGCTGAAGGATGACAACTCCCCGGCCGTCCGCCTCGCCGCGGTGGTGGCCCTGCGCCGCCTCCATGATCCGAAGGTCTCCCTGATGGCCCTGGACTCCGACCCTGCCGTCTCCGACGAAGCCGTCCGCGCGATCTATGACAACGATCTGGTGGCGCAACGTCCGGAAGCCGCCAAGCTGCTCGACAACCTGGAGGCACGGAAGTGGACGCCGTTCATGATGCGCCGCCTGATCCATAACTCGTTCCGCATCGGGGACGCGAAAAACCTGCAGCGCGTGCTGAACGTGGCGACGTCCGCCGCCATGCCGAAGGAAGTGCGGGAAGAGGCGCTGCGCCTCATCTCCATCTGGACGGAGCCTCACACCAACGACCAGCTCACCGGCCACTTCCGGCCACTGCCGCCACGGGACGTCAAGGACATCCAGCCAACCCTCAATGCCGCGCTGCCGGATCTCCTGAAACAGGACGGCTTCATCCTGACCGCCGCCCTCGGCTTCATGGAGCACTACAAGCTGGATACGAAGTCGCTCGATGAAGGCACCCTCCGCAGCCTGATCACCAACGACAAGGTGCCAGCGGAAGCCCGTGCGAAAGGACTGGAACTGCTCGCGGAGCGGAAACCCGCCGACCTCAACGCATTCCTGGTGAAAATCGCCACGGACCCCGCGAACGAAGTCGCCCTTTCCGCACTCACCGGCCTGTCCAAGAGTGATCCCCAAGGTGCCATCGCCCCGCTGCAGACGGCTGCCGAATCCAAGAACGCCGAGCGCTCCCAGAAGGCATGGACCATCCTTGCGACGATCCCCGGCACGGAAGTGGATGCCTTCTTCGTGAAGCACATCACCGCCCTGCAGGCCGCCGCCGGCAAGTCAGCCTCCGCCATCGAACTGCTGGAAGGCGCTAAGACCCGGAAAGATCCCGCCGTCGCTGCGGCCATCGCCGCCTTCGACAAGGCCATCGCCGAAAATGCCGATCCGCTCACCAAGTGGAACATCGCCCTCGAAGGCGGGGACGCGAAGAACGGCTTCTCGCTGTTCTCCTCCCATCCGGCCGGCCAGTGCATGCGCTGCCACCGCGCCAGCGATGACAGCCACGCCGCCGGTGGAGAAGCCGGACCGAACCTGTTCGGCATGGGCAAACGGCACGACAACCACTATATCCTCGAGTCGATCGTCCTGCCGAGCGCGAAGATCGCTCCGGGCTTCGGTGTGGTCAGCGTGACGTTCAAGGACAAGACCACCTTGGGCGGCATGCTGACGGACGAAACCGAGGAACATCTGGACATCAACGTTTCCGGCAAGGTGTATCGCGTGAAAAAGGCGGATCTCGCCGAGATCCCGCCCGTCGCCTCCGCGATGCCGCCGATGGAGTATCTCCTGAAGCCGACCGAAGTCCGCGATCTGGTCGCATGGATCTCCACCCTCCAGAAAGAACCGAAGGCTCAGAAGCCGGGTCCAAAACCGATCCCCTACGATCCGAAGAACCCTCCGGCGCTGCCGAAAGCAAACTGAGCTTCTGAAACAACCACCGGCCGGAGTCCGTTTCCTACGGACTCCGGCCTTTTTCTTTCCCTTCCCTTGGCAAAAGCACTTCCCATCCTCCTGCTGGCCTCCGCGCTGTCCACCCTCCGGGTCCCCGCCAATGAGGGATTCTCCAAATATGTGCTGTGCGCCGCGTGCCACGGCCAGAGCGGGGAAGGCACCAACCTGGGGCCGCCACTGGCCGGCTCCGAATGGGTGAACGGTCCCCCAGAAAACCTCATCCGCATCCAGTTGCGCGGCCTCCAGGGGCCGATCACGGTGAAGGGGGTGGACTACCACTTCCCCGGAGGGATGCCCGCTCTCGGCCACCAGTCGGATGAAGACATCGCAGCGGTGCTCACCTTCGTCCGTTCGTCATTCGGCAATGACGCCCCCGCCATCACTCCCGCGGAGGTGGCGGCACTCCGGAAGGACCCCGCCAGCGGCCCTCTCACCGCGGCCGATCTCATCACCCCGTCGCCAGCCGCTCCGGCTGGATCGGGTTCTTCCGGGAAATATGATGGACTGGAAACGCGGTCCGGTCCGCCGGCCTGGTTGTGGATCTCCCTCGTGGCGGCCGCCGCCGGAGGAGGGATATTCGCCTTTTCAAGGCGCTCCTGAATCTTTCAGACGGAGAGCCGTTTCCTTCTTCACCGTGTTGAGGAAACGCACCCGGTCATCCCCGACCCGGGACACCATCAGGAACCGTTTGTTGAGTGCCTCCACAGGTTCGTCCAGCGCCGGGGTGTCGTCTTTCATGGCGGTGGCGGAGACATGGTTCAAGGCGGCCTCCTGGAAACGGTCCGCGGTCTCCTTCGATTCCAGGACCACGTCCCACACCACGGCGGAGTGGGTTTCGCTTTCGGGGAAGAACAGATAGCGGTCGTTCTTCCAGCCGGATGAAATTTCGAGCGCGGCTCCCGCATCACCAAGAGCCTCAAGCCACAGACGCAGGCCGAGTTCTCCGGCCCTGTCACTCATGAATGGATCCATTTCCACCGCGGGCATCTCCAGCAGTTCCGGCTCTTTCATTTCAGATCCCGGCAGGAGGATGGCCTGTGTCGTCCGCGGAGGATTCCGGAAACCCTCCACCAGTTTTTCCGGACTTTCACCTTTCAGCGCGTTCACATAGGCCGCGCCATCCGTCAGCGGGAACATCGTCAGCTCCTGGATGAAGGGCGAGAGTTGGTCCATGACCCGCTCGGTCTCCGAAGTGTCCGACAAAGGGACGAAGCCGCTCATCCTCGCCTGCTCCGCGTAGTATTTCGCCTCGCTGGCGGAAGCCGCACCTTGGTGCAGGGCCTCCCGCGCCCGCGCCGCATCATCCCCGGGATACTCCTCCGGTGGCGGAAAATTCTGGTGCAGGAGAATCCGCACCACCACCCGCAGCAGGGCCGCCTGGTCCGGAACATTCTCCATCTGGAACCGGTCGGTCACCCAGCCCTCCCCCGTTTCCCCGTCGAACCAGCCGCGCGCACCCACCGCTCTCACCGCCGTGAGCTGCACCAGCAGCTTGTCCTCCGGCATCAGCCAGCCGATCAAACCATACGCCTCCTGGCGATAATCCAAGCCTCCCGGCCCGAAGGCACTTTCGAAAGACGCGGAAATCCTCTCGCGCAGATCATCCCTGCCGACGCGATGGACGACCGGCGTGGACCGGAAACGGAGGCCGTATTCCTTCTCAACACGGTCCACCAGTTCCTGCGGCACGGCGACCTCCCCGCCGCCCTGGGCAAGGGAGCGCAGTGATTCGTTCTCACGCCGGAGGATGTTGTTCTCCTCCGTGGCGATGCGGAGCTGGTTCTCAAGCCCGCCGGTATCTCCGGCCGGGCCGCCCATCGTCCTCCACTGGAGGCCTTGGAAAATACCTCCCGCCCCAACGGCGGCGCCAATCAGGAGGGGGAGCAGCGTCTTTGGAGAAAGCACGGCCTCTCCCGATCAGTTGCCCCTGCCCACCCCGCGCGCATTCGGATTCGCGGGCTTCACAGCCTTTCCATCGTCGAATGGATTCACATCCAGGGCGGTGTTCTTCTCACCGAACACATCCTGGAATTTCTTGCCCGGCAGCAGGTTGATGGCGATGGGTTGGCCACGGTTTCCCTGGGCATCGTGGAGGTAGATCAGACGCTGGACGGGCTGCTCCTTGCCGGTGTCCTTGTTGATGCGCTTCACCCGGGAGTCGAACATGCGTTCCTCCAGCAGTTGCCCGGTCTCCCGGTGGTAGCCGTAGCTGACCTTGAACAGTTCGTTCTGCTGGCCGTCGATGATCTTGCAGCTCATCGGGTTCCCGTGCGCATCCATGCGGTAGATGGCGACCATGGCGAGGTTTCCGCCTTTGAAGGTCTTCTTGGTGAGGGTCCGCTTGTCCGCGGAACGGCTGAAGATCGTCTGTCCGCCGTCCTCGTTTTTCATCACCCGGACGTTCGGGCCATCAACCGCATCGAGGTCGTTGGCGTAAGCCTGGGCACCAAGGAAAGACAGGGAAGCCAAGATGATTTTCCAGTTTGCGATCCGGATCATGGCGGCCAGACTAGGCGCGCCGCTGCCGGACTGCAAGCAGCCAGTTCTAACACATGATCTGGAGAACACGCCGCCACCCGATGGATCTGACCCGCCGCGGGCGGATCATGGGAATCCTCAACACGACCCCGGATTCATTCTCCGACGGTGGCCTGAACGACGGCCCCGGCACCGCCATGAATCACGCCCGGCGGATGATCTCGGAAGGCGCGGAAATCATCGACATCGGCGGGGAGTCCACCCGCCCGGGAGCCGCGGAAGTTCCGGAGGAAGAGGAGATTTCCCGGACCACCCCCGTCATCCGCGCGCTGAGGGCCGAATGGGAGGGATGGATTTCCATCGACACCTCGAAGGCCGGAGTGGCGGAAGCCGCTCTCTCCGCAGGGGCGGACATCGTCAATGACGTCAGCGGTTTCCGGGATCCGGCGATGGTGGCGGTCTGCGCCGCCGCCGGATGCGGCGTGGTGGCCATGCACATGCAGGGCCAGCCGAGGACGATGCAACTGGCCCCCAGCTATGAGGATGTCGTCCGGGAAGTCCGGGAGTTTTTCGTGGAACGCCATGAATCCCTGACCTCCGCCGGAATCCATCCCGAAGCCCTCTGCTTCGATCCGGGTATCGGCTTCGGCAAGACACTGGATCACAATCTCGCCCTGCTCCGCTCGCTCGATCAACTGTCCGCCCAAGGACGTCCGCTGCTGCTGGGGGTTTCGCGGAAGTCGTTCCTCGGGCAACTGCTCGGTGAACCCACCATGGAGGCGCGTGAATGGCCTACCGCCGCTCTCACCTCATGGGGCAGGGAGAAAGGCGTCCTTCTCCACCGTGTCCACAACGTGAAGGCCAATCTGGAGGCCTTGCGGTTGACGGAAGCGATCATCGGCGGCGGGAATCCGCCCCCGGCATCCTGACAACCGGCTCAGGGATTCGGCCTCGCAATGGGGGCTCTCGTCACCGCGATCTGGTACTTGTGGACCGCCTCGGCGATGCCGAGCGCCAAGGCATCCCGGTATTTTTCGTTGGCGATCAATCTCGCCTCAAAAGGGTGGCTCATAAAGCCTCCCTCGAACAGGATGGCCGGGTGCCGGATCCCGCTGAGCACACTGAACCTCGCGCGCTTGATGCCCCGGTCGAACGTGTTACCCTGCAGGTGGCGGAGAATGGTGCCATGGACGGCCGTGGCCAAGGCGATGTTCGCGGAGTCATGCTCATTGCCGCGGCGGGCGAAGGCGTCGCTGGACTTGAAGCCCGCTCCATAGTGGGCGACGCCGGGAGGGGAAAGGGTGAACGTCTCAATGCCACGTGCATCCCTCCCTCCCGAATTGAAATGCAGGCTGATGAAAATGGCATTCTCCCGCACCGCATTGGCAATCTCCACCCTTTCCTGCAGGGAATAATAGCGGTCGCTGCTCCGGGTCAGGATTACCTTGAAACCCTTCTTCTCCAACAAGGTCTTCGCCTTCCCGGCCAGGGTGAGATTGTAATTCGCCTCCGTCCCCAGCGGATTCGTCGCGCCCGGATCCTTGCCGCCGTGCCCGGCATCCAGGATCACCGTCCTGAAGTCACCCGCATTCGGGATGAAGTTCGGCCGCAACACCGGCTCGATCAGCTTGATCAGATCCATCTGAGACATCATCCCGAGGCTTCCGCCCGGCTCCACATTGTGGGTGAAGATGAACTTCACCTTGTTGAGGAGGCACTCCTGCGAACCGATCTGAAGCTGCATGATGATGCCATTCTTCCCATTGACCGATTTGAGGATGATCGAATTGCCCTTCTTCTCCGCGGTCTGGAATCCGTAGAATTTTTTGACGCTCTCGATGCTGACATAATCCCGGCCCTCGATCTTGGTGAGCTGCCAGCCCTGGGCCATCGCCACAGGGGCCGCCAACATGGACACGCACACAGCCGCGGCCATTGCGAGGAAGCCGCGGAATGCAGGGAAAATACGGGCGCTGGATGCCATCTTACGGGGTTTTGACACTTGCAACTCCGCTTTTAGACGTTCGCGCCAGCGATGACAACGGCTTTTCTCGCCCGGTCAGGCGCTTTTCTTCCGGTCCGGCATCTTTTAAACCAGCGGGATCTCTCAGGGGATACGGAAAATTTTCCCGTTGGAGGGATCCTTCGCAAGCTGGCCTGAACGGAAGCCGTCCACGTCGATGACGTTGTATGGCGGATAAGGGCTGATCACCCTCTTCGGACTCCCCGTCCGCTCGGCGTAGGGATAGTCCTGACGTGGAGTGGAACGCTCCGATGGAGCTTGGCGGTAATCGTCCCGATATTCCCCGCGATAGCCACGGTCGTCGTAGTAGCCGTCAGGAGGAGTCGCCCGGTTGCGCGCGTTCTCCTGTGCGGCCGTGATTCCGGTGCCCAGCGCGGCACCGACGATGGCGCCAGTGGCGACATCCCGGCGGTCATTTCCCGCCAGCGCTCCCACCGCGGCTCCGCCCAATGCCCCCACCCCGGCCCCTTGCGCCTGGTACTGGGTGCAGGAACTGAGGAGCAGCGTGCCTGCCATGGAACAAAGGAGGATTTTTCTCATAGGGATGAAACGGATGATTCCACAGATTATTCGATTCATCTCTTCCGTGCAATCAGATGCTTCGAGAGGATCGCCAATTTCCGCGCTTTGGAGATCGAATAGCGCTTTCCAAACACCCGGAACCCGTCCGCACGCATCTTCACCAGCAGCGTTTGGTAGATTTCAGCCATGATGCGGGCTGGCAGCAGCGCCTCCCGGTCCATGGCCGGCAGGCATTCCTCCGCTTCCTTGAAATACATCTCCGCGCGCCCGGCCTCGTATTCCATCAATGCGAGGAAACGTCCGTCATGCACACGGCCCACGAGATCCCGCTCGGTGTATTGGAAGCGGGAGAGATCCGCGAGCGGCAGATAGATCCGGAGTCCGTTGGAAAGATCCTCCCCGATGTCCCGCAGGATGTTCGTCAGTTGCAGGGCATGCCCCAGCGCCACCGCATAGCGGTCCGCCGCCGGATCCTGGCAGCCGAACAATCGGACGGACACCAAACCCACGGCACACGCCACCTTCCAGGTGTATTGCTCCAGGTCACTCCACGTCCCGAAACGCTGTGGCTTCAGATCCATTTCACATCCATCAATGATGGCCAGCAAAAGATCGTTCGGGACATGGTTCCTGTCCCGCATCTCCACCACCTCCCGCTGGAATTCCCCGGGATTGGCGAAACCTTGCTCCAACCCCTCCTTCCATCCGCGCAACGCCGAAGCACGGGCGGATGCCTCCACCGCCGGATCATCCGCGATGTCATCCATCGTACGGCAAAAGGCGTAGAAGACCACCATGTCCTCCCGCCGTTCCTTTGGCAGGATGTTCAGCGCGAAAGCCAGATTCGACTTCGCACGACGGGTGATCTCGGAGGCCGTGGACACGCCGTCAATGGATGAGCCCCCAATGCCCCGTGGTGATCGGCCACAAGGAGAACAACGCCGGCCCCACCAGGTTGAACTCCTTCACGCTCCCCCAATAGCGGGAATCCAGGGAGTTGCGGGTATTGTCACCCAGAGCGGCATATTCACGCATCCCCCTGGGGGCGTCCTTCGCCAATGCCAGCGGACTGACGTTGAAGCTCAGGTATTGCCGGGGCGGTTGGATTTGGCCCGGACGAACACCCTCGGCGCTTGCGGGCACGTAACCGACTTTCGGGTGGGGCTCAACACCGTCCGCAACCCGCCGGATCCCCGGCTCTCGCGCCACCTTTCCGTCCACCAGAAGATTCGGGGTTTCAATGGAGAGCGTATCCCCCGGCACTCCACACAGACGCTTGATGTAGTGGGAACCATCCGCCTGGTCTCCGCTCCTCTCGCGGATGCCCTTGATCCCGATGGTATCGAAAACAAAAACTTCACCCCGCTTCGGCTTCCGGAAGTGATAGGAGAACTTGTTCACCAGCACGAGATCCCCGGTATCGATGTAACCTTCGCAGAGAACCGTTCCGGCCGGAAGCATGCCGCCATTCTGGCGGGCGACCACGGCGGCTTGAACCAATCCCGCGCTCTGGCAGGGATTTCCCGGTGCCGGAAGCGGGATCAAGGTACGGTCCGCACAAACAATCGCCCCCCGGCTGAAGAAGTGGAACTTCTGGACATCCGTCGTCGCGATCAGCGCGCCGCCGTCGGTGAACAGAACCTGCTTGTCCTCCTTGTTCTCCAGTTTCACGTATTTTCTCCCACGGAGGGCAAACTCCGCCATCCGCTGTGGAAACGACGGCCATTCCGCTTGTTTGAGCGAGGTTCCGACAATGCCGTTCAACGTCGGCTGCATCGAACCCGTCGGAATCCGGAACGGTTGCAGGTAATAGGCCCGCAGGCCCAGAGCGATGACAATGGCCACGAACATCACCTCGACATTCTCCTCCAGCCATCCCACCGGCTTCTCATACTTCAGGGAATTTTCGCAAGTCGCGCGGAGCTGCTTTCCGGCCTCAGCAGCCTTCTTCTGGTCATTCTCCTTCACCGCTTTCAGCAGATCATCCAGCCGCGACTCGATCTCATCCACCCGTTCCGGTTTCAGCAGATCCCGCTTGTAATTCACAAACTTCCGCCCGCCCTTAGCAAGCAGCTTCGCCTCCTTCTTCCACTTCGGCGTGAACATGCCCGGATTCTCAACGCTCGCTTCCTCCCGCGCAAGCAAGCAATGGGAACAATCCTTCCCGCCTCCCCGAACAGCCCCCCACAAACCTCCCGGAATAAGAGCATTGGATCAGCCCTTTCCAAGAAAAACGAATAAAGCCCCACCCAAATCCCAATCCCCCGAACCACGATTCCCTCAAAAACAAAAAAAGGCGGGCCGAAGCCCACCTTTTGAAATTTGTTCAACGCTCCTGCAATCAGCGGCGGCGGCGAAGAAGACCGAGAGCTCCAAATGCTCCAAGAAGCATCGTGGATGGCTCCGGGATCAACTGAACTGCGGTGAAACGAGATGCAGGAAGTGTCCCTCCAGCTCCATCAGCAGTGCCTGCACCGGTCGGCAAAACCGCACCATCAGCAGGAATCACCATATCGCCAAGTGCCACAGCGTCGGTATTAGAATGCAATGCGCCAACTTGGGTTCCAACAGTGTAGGTCGCACCTTCAGTCGTGAACGTAACACCAGGAAACCAAACAAAGGCAAACTTTAGCCCCTGCTGGACTCCATTAAGACCGATTGTCAGGTTGGCCTGATCATAAGAGGTGCCATCCGCATTAAATCCACCCATTGCAAAGACGGTATCACCACCAAGCAAAGTACCCAATGCGATTGAATTTCCTGTGGCAAAAAGATTGTTAGCACCCGCCAAACTCAAACTGGTGTTGACACCAAATTGACCCATGAAAGAGGAGTCATTATTTGTATCAACAACCAAGGCCCATAATGTCCCGTTCGGGACGGTAGCACCCGCTGCAGTGTAAGCATTACCGAAAGCAGTGGTAAGGGTGATAGTTGCGGATGCAGGGAGCGTCGCCCCCAATAGCAAGAGAATCGAAGTCAATTTTAATTTCATGATCTAAGAACTAGTTATTAATAGGAGGGAGCATTATTCCATGTTGCTGTCGCGCCAGTACCGCTTTGGAATTTACGAAGAATGAATCCACCTCCAGCGGGGATCACATCGTCACCAAAATCGGCGTTAACACCACCCTGCTTCTTCCAGATTCCGGCGTGATAGAAGTAGATGGCAGAGGCCGATTTGTTCAATGCTGCTGCTGCATTGTTGAAAACGAGCAATTCGTCCTTCCTTTGAGTAGGTCCGATTCCGTCAGAAGACACAAAGGCCGCCGTCCCACCCAAACCAAGATCTTTCAACTTCGTATCGATGGGCCGAGGAAGAGCAACAAAATTATCCTGCTTACCTGCAGCTAACGTATTGACGGCAACCTCGAAATTACCAGTCTCAACCTCGCCGGACACAACGAACTTCGTGGAGCTTCCAATCGATGCAGGATTGCGAATGATGATGTAAGAATCAGGCCACAGCTGATCGTTATTGAAAGAGTTATTCACGCCGCCTTGCTTCTTCCAAATTCCACCGTGGATAAAATAAACTGTGGAAGGGGCAATATTAATGCCAGTAGCAAGGAAGTTAGGAACGAGCACCTCAGTCTTACGGCCAGTAGGTCCGATATTGCTAGATGCGACAATAGCATTCGGAGTAGTGGCCGGATTATCAGTGGCAGTTGATGGATCGATCAATTCCGCCAAAGTCCAAAACTTGAGAACTTCAATCTTGTCCCCAATCGCCGCAGACAGCGTCACACCATTCAGATCAATAGTCAATGTATCGGCGGTATTTGAAGCAACAGGAAACCATTTGCCTTTCGCGGTGGCACTCTCTTTGAACTTCACGTAGTGGGTGCCAGCGAATGAACCAAAAGACGCGCCGCTCACAGTGAGAACAGCCTGACTACCCGAAGTTGAAGGAGCGGATGTCAAAGCACCAGCGGCCGAAGCACTCAGACGGAGAGGCAGACCCACGATCGTATCAGAACCTGGAAGGCAGCTAATTGAAGTATAACCAACAGGAGTGGTGGTCGCCGTGGTTGGCGTCTGGCCGATGGCCACACCAGCGGCCATTGCCGCAGCCAAGAGGGAATATGAAAGGATTGATTTCATGTGCGGATGATTTCGAATGTGAGAGGGAGTTTGTCGAGTTCTAAGGGTTTTTTGGGCCGTGACGTTTTCGTAAACTATCCTAGCCGCAATGAAGCTTTCGCCAGTTACCATGCAGGGGACAGGCACCAGCGGCAAGTAAAAAATTGAAGACCGGTCCGGTATTTTTCAATTTTTTAACGCGGAAATCACACCATCTAATTCACTGGATTAGAATGAATTAGCAAAAACCAATCCAAATCATCACCAAAATTCTGTTCAATTTTGCCGCTATTCCGACGCATTTCGCGGACTTTACATTGTCATGGCCAATGGGTGATCGATTTGAGGAACGCGAGGCGCTCGTCGATCTGGGCGCGGCTGAGGGTTTGCAGGCGGCGGGTTGAGAACGCCTCACAGGTGAAGGAGGCGACGACGGAACCCTGGACGACGGCTTGGCGGATCTCCTCGAAGGAATACCCGGATTTCCCGGTGGACGCGAGGTAGCCGGCGAGGGCACCGAGGAAGGAATCCCCGGCACCGGTGGGGTCGGCGACTTCGGTGAGCGGGAAGGCGGCGCAGCGGAAAAGCTGCGGGCAGGAGGTTCCGCTGGCGGTGAAGAGGATGGCTCCGAACTCGCCGAGCTTGATCACCACGTGCTTCGGTCCCTTTTCCAGCAGGCGGCGGCCGGCGACGATGAGGTTGCTGGTACCCACGAACTCGCGGGCTTCGCTTTCGTTGATGACGAGGAGATCGATGCGCTTGAGCACTTCATGGAGTTTCTCGTTCGCAATGGCGATCCAGAGGTCCATGGTGTCCGCGACGACGAACTTCGCACCGGTGCAGGCGTCCAGCATCTGGAGCTGGTTCTCCGGGGACATGTTAGCGAGCACGACCACCGGTGCGTCCGCGATGGAGGTGGGGACCTTCACCGACCAGTTCTCAAGGACGTTGATGTCCACTTGGCGGGTGGTGCGGTCGTTCATGTTCTCATGATATTCGCCGGACCAGGAGAAGGAGTCGCCCTCGGACCGCTCGACGCCGTCGAGGGTGATGCCTTTGGAGTTGAAGAGCTCCACGTGTTCCTTCGGGAAGTCCTTGCCGATGATGCCCACCAGATGGACCGGCGAGGTGTAATAGGACGCCGCGATGGAGGCGTAGGAGGCGGAACCACCGAGCAGGTTGGCCGCTTCGGCGTTGGGGGTCTTGACGTGGTCGATGGCGATGGTGCCGCCGATGATGACTGCGGATGATGTGGACATAAATCGGGTCAGGCGAGGAGCGTTTTGAGTTGGTGGGTGGCGGAACGGATATCCGGGGACCGGAGCAAGGCGGAAACCACGACAACCCGGCGCGCACCGGCGGCGAGCACCTCCGGCAGCGTGGCAGGGGCTATCCCCCCGATGCAGAATGCCGGGATCCTCGAACCGATCTCCTCCTCCATGAATGAGATGTTCAGCAGCCCGATGCCCGGCCTGCCGCGCTTGGTGGGGGTGGGGAACAGAGGCCCGAAGCCAATGTAATCAAAACCCGCCGCGAGGGCCGAACGCGCCTGCTCCAGCGAATGGGTGGAGCGGCCGATGATTTTCCCCTCGCCCACCACGGCACGGGCCTTGGCAAAGGAGCCGTCATCCTGGCCGATATGGACGCCGTCCGCGTTCAGTTCCGCCGCCAGTTCCGGATAATCGTTGATGATGAAAGGCACGCCCGCCGCGCGGCAAAGCGGCAGTAGTGACTGCCCGACCTTCCTGATCGTTTCCAGATCATGGTTCTTGCCCCGGAGTTGCAGGATATCCGCTCCTCCCTCAAGCAGTTGGGAAGCAACCCGACCCGCCTCCGTCTGCGCGACATAATCCAAATCCAGGATGCAATAGAGACGGGCGGAGGAAAGAGACATGGAGTGGTAAAGGGCAGCCTTTGCTCGGGTTACGGCAGCAGCCGGGGCTTTTGATTTCGGGTTCCGGTTGCAGCCGGAGCTTTTTGCTTTGGGTTCCGGTTGCAGCCGGAGGACAGGAATGGGAGCGAAGCGGACATAGCGGCAAAGCCGCAATGTCCTCCTTACTTCCGCTGTTCCAGGTAACGGGCAACCCAGCCGATGTCGTAGTTGCCGCTCTTGAAGTCAGGATGGTTGATGATCTCCTGCTGGAACGGGATGGTGGTCTTGATCCCGCGAATCATGAACTCACCGAGCGCCCGGTTCATCCGGGCGATGGCGATCTCACGGGTGGCGCCGGTGACGATCAGCTTGGCGATCATCGAGTCGTAGTGCGGAGGAACGGTGTAGCCGGAATAGACGTGGGTATCCACGCGGACGCCCTTGCCGCCGGGGGCATACCAGAGGTCGATGTTGCCCGGACTGGGGGTGAAGTTGTTGTAGGGGTCTTCCGCGTTGATCCGGCACTCGATGGAGTGGCCGCGTGGCTGGGCCTGGAGAACGTGGTGGGACAGCGATTCCCCTGCGGCGACGCGGATCTGCTCCTTGATGAGTTCACAACCCATGACCTCCTCCGTCACCGGGTGTTCCACCTGGATCCGGGTGTTCATTTCCATGAAGTAGAAATTCTCGCCCGCCTCATCGACGAGGTACTCGATGGTTCCGGCGTTCTGGTAGCCGATGTTCCGGATCAGATTGACGGAGGCCTCTCCCATCCGCGCGCGGAGCTCGGGGGAAATGAGCGGGGACGGGCACTCCTCGATGATCTTCTGGTTGCGGCGCTGCATGGAGCAGTCCCGCTCACCGAGGTGGATGAAGTTGCCGTGGGAGTCCGCGATGACCTGGAACTCAATGTGGTGCGGATTGAGCACCAGCTTCTCAAGGTAACACTCGCCGTTGCCAAAGGCGGCCATCGCCTCGTTGGACGCGGCGCGGAACAGGGAAATGAAGTCCTCTTCCTTGAAGCAGGGACGCATGCCCCGGCCACCGCCACCAGCGGTCGCCTTGATCATGACCGGCAGGCCGATCTCCTTCGCCTTCGCCAGCGCTTCCTCGGCGGTCGGCATGATGTCCGACCCCGGAGTGATCGGGACATTATTGGCGATGGCGGTCGCGCGGGCGGTCGCCTTGTCCCCCATCATGGAGATGACCTTGGCGGACGGGCCGATGAACTTGATGCCGGAAGTCTCGCAGATTTCCGCGAAGCGGGCGTTCTCCGAAAGGAATCCGTAGCCGGGATGGATGGCCTCCGCGCCGGTGACCTCCGCGGCGGCGATGATGCGGTCCGCCTTGAGGTAGGATTCCTTGCTGGAGGCCGGCCCGATGCAGACCGCCTGGTCCGCGAGCTGGACGTGCATCGAATCGACATCCGCCTCGGAATAGACGGCGACGGATTCAACTCCGAGTTCGCGGCAGGCGCGGATGATGCGGAGGGCGATTTCGCCGCGGTTGGCGACCAGGACGCGTTTGAACATGGGGAAGACAGTTGAGAGTAAGGAGTTGATGGTTGATAGTCGGGAAGAGGCGGAGCGATCCGCCATCAACTATCGCCCGGAAACCATCAACTTATTTGATGCGGAAAAGGACGTCACCGTATTGGACGGGCTTGCCGTCCTCGGCGACCACGGCGCAGATGGTGCCGGATTTCTCGGCCTTGATCTCGTTCATGACCTTCATCGCCTCGATGATGCAGAGGGTCTGGCCTTCGGAAACGGCGGTGCCGACTTCCGCGAAGTTCGGCGCGTCCGGAGCGGGCTTGCGGTAGAAGGTGCCGACCATCGGTGAGGTGATCTCGGTGCCTTCGGCGGCAGGAGCCGCGGCCGGAGTGGAGGCGGATGGAGCGGTCGCGGCGGCAGCCACGTGGACCGGGGCGGCGGCCTGCTGGGCGGGGAGGGCGGAAAGGAGGCCACGGAGATCATCCAGGTCCGCGCCTTTCTTCAGCTTGAGGTGAAAGTCCTTCTTGGTGAGGTCGAAATGGGTGAGCCCGTGCTCGTTCATGAGTTCGACGATTCGGCGGATTTCCTGGAGGTCCACGGTTGGGAAGATTGGGAGTTGGGTCGTGAGAGGCGGCCAGAGAAGCCACCCGTCGGCTGGAAAGGCTAGGAGTGGAAGGGAAACAGCGTCAAGCGGGAGTTCCGCCGGACAGTGGATTTGAGGTTGCGGAAGCCCCGGTTGCCGGATGTTGATTCCCGCCGTGAGCGATTCCCAGCCTCTCAATGTCCTCCCTCGCCCCGCGATGGCGGGCGAATTCGTCCCGGACCATTATTTCCGAAAACTGGAGAAATCCGACCTGGTGCGGGAGGACAGGCCGCTGGAGGTGGACCTGGGCTGCGGCGATGGTTCCTTCCTCATGGAAATGGCGGCGCATCATCCGGAGCGGGACTTTCTCGGCGTGGAGCGCCTGCTGGGCCGGGTGCGGAAGGTCTGCAAAAAGGCGACGAAGCGCGGGCTCACGAACTGCCGGGTGCTGCGGCTGGAGAGCCGCTACACCGTGGAGTGGATCCTGCCGCCGGAGTCCATCTCACGCCTGCACCTTCTCTGCCCGGACCCGTGGCCGAAGTTCAAGCACCAGCGGCGCCGCATCGTGCAGCAGGAGTTTCTGGAAGCGGTGTGGGGAGGACTGGTCCCGGGCGGTGAGTTTCTTTTCATGACCGACCACGAGGAATACTTCAGGTGGGCGGAGCAAAAGGTGGCGGCGTTCGGCAAGTTCGAGCGCCTGGAGTGGGAGGAAGACACGTTTTTCTACCCGAAAACGGACTTCCAGCTCCAGTGGGAGGCGGAAGGAAAGGTCATGTTCCGCCTGCGGGGGCGGAAAGCGGAAGCGGCGGGAAGCGGCGACCGGTGATCGCCGCCATATTCAGCGCCTGAGCCTGACCACGGAGCCGTCCACATATCCTTCCAGCAGCAGGTCCCCGTCGCCATCCACGCGGATGGTGACGCCGCCGGTTTTTCCCTGGTGGACCACGGTGATGCCGCGGGATTCCCAGAAAGCGACCTGCCGGGGATCCAGCCGCTCGGTCGCCGGGAAGTCCGAGTGGCGGGCGATGATGGCTTGCGGCCGCACGGCATCCAGAAACACCGCGCCGAGCGTCGGGTCGGATGGATGCCTCCCGGTGATGATCACATCCGCGGACAGGTCCCTGCCGGATGCCAGCATGCGTGCCTCCGCCATCATCCCTGCGTCCCCGGTCAGGAGCACCTTCCAGCCCCGCCAGTGGAGGCGGAAAACCGCGACCCGGCTGGACGCGCGCGCATTCTGGGCAGCAGGGTCAGGCACGTGCAGCACCTCCAGCCGTGCGCCATCCGGGAAGGGAAGTTCATCCACCTCCCCGGCTTTGAGGATTTTCACCCCGGCGTCCGGTCCGTCGCGGAGCCACTCCCGGAACACGGGGCTGCGGGCCTTTTCAACGGGCATCCATGCCTGGCGGATGGGAAATGCCTCCCACACATCGGAGGCACCGCCCAGATGCCCGCCGTCCGGCTGGCTGATGACCACCGAGTCCGGCTCGATCCCCATGCCTCGCAGCGACCGGGCGACCCGGAAGCGGAAGGCCCGGGGATCCCCACAGTCCAGCAGCACCGCTCCCTCCCGCCCACCGGAGAAACACGCGGCGGCAGCCCCATAATCGAGATCATAGACCACCAGCATCGGCTCGCCCGACGGCTTGGTCGTGAAATGAGAGCCAGGGATGGAGGAAAGCCCCTGCGCCAGCACCACGCAGACATCCGCCACCTTTCCATTCACCATGTTGAGCCATCCGGCCGCCCGGGGTGCCAACGGATGGATCGAGGCGGAAAACAACGCCGCCCCCAGCATCAGTGTCACCGGGATACTTAGAAACAGGGTGCCGATCAACGCGACCGGAGTGACCAGCCCGAAATGCCAGATGGTCAGCGGGGTCGAGCCGATCCAGGCCGCGGTGGAGACGCCCAGCGAGGTGGCCAGCCGCTTCCGCCACAGGAGCCAGCGCGCCTGCCACCCGGTCATGAGGCTGTCCGGCAGATACTCTTCCTTTTCCGCCATCCAGGCGAACCAGCGGGAAGCCCACGAAGTCCCCACCGCGATGGCGGCGACCACTCCATAGGACATCTGCACACCCGGCTGGAACAGCAGGTTCCCGTCCCACAGCACCGCCGCCAGCAGCACCGCGCCCAGTGCGTTGAGCAGGTCCGGCTGGCGCCGGAAACTGAAGGCGAGGAGGAACACCGCCATCATCCAGGCGGAGCGGACCGCCGGAGCGCTGTTGCCGGTGATCCATGAGTAGCCGAAGACCAACGGCAGAATGAGCAGGACCGCCCGGCGGCGGGAAACCCGCAGTTGCCGGAGGACGAACCACGCGATGCCGCCCACCATGGCCACGTGCATGCCGCTGACGGAGAAAATGTGGAGCGTGCCGCTGTTGCGGAACGCGGCCACCAGCTCATCCGCATCCGCCGGAGACTCGCCGATGACGATGGCACGGATGACCTTCGCCTGCCGCGAATCTTCCTCCAGACCCTCGGTCACCCCGGTCCGAAATCCCGTGCGGACCACCGCCCCGAATGCCGCCAGCGGGCCGGTGTGGACCGCATTGTCCCGTGACCGGAAAACCGCCGCCACTCCCTTTCTCCGCAGCCACTGCGCCTCATCGAACTCCTCCGGATTCCGCGGCTCCCGCAGCTCCACGAAGTTCCCTCCCCCGCTGACACGGGCTCCGGCCACCGGCAAGTCGCCCGAACCTTCCCACTGGATCCGGGTGCCTTTCCACGGTCCCTCGGAAATGCGGGCGGGAGCGGACCAACGGCCGGGACCGCCTTTGGCATTCGCCAGGATGACAGCTTCATAGCGCCCGCCGGTATCGACCAATCCACTTTCCGCCCTCAGGTGGCCATCATTCCGCACCGAGAACACGGCCACCGCTACCAACCCACATACCAGCCAGGCGATCCCACGTCCCGGCTTTCCGGAAAACCACCCGAACCCTCCCCCGATGAGAGCGACCAAAACTCCGACCACCCAGTGCCAGTCCGCCGCAACCACCGCGCAGACGGCCACACATGCCACCGCGAACAAGGGGTGGCGTCCGGAAAATTTCCCGGTGCGGTCCTTCATCGCGGAAATCATGGCCGGGCCGGTCATGGAATGATCAGGCCGCTCCCCACTCCTTCAGCCGTTGGCGGGCGTTCATGGCGTGGCGGGAGTCCGGGAACGACTGGATGACCCGCCGCAGCATGGCCACCGCCTGTCCCCTGCCCTGCGGATCCTCATTGTGGAGGTCCGCCAAGCGGAACAGGAGGAAGGACTGCTCCTCCTGCGGCCAATCCCGGAACGCGAGCGCCTCGTTGAGGATGGCCACCGCTTGCCCCGGTTGGTCGAGGTGGCGGGAGTGGATGCGGGCGATCTCCGTCCACGGCAGGCAGTTGGTGGGGTCCTCCTCCACGGCTTTCCGGAAAGCGGCGATGGCGGCGTCATACTCCCCTTTCGCAACCAGCCCACGGGCTTCGTGGAGGACGGTCGGCTCGTCCACCTCCGCATTGCTGCCATAGACGGACTGGGAAACACGGCTGGCCCAGCTTGGCAGGATGAAGGTCACGAACAGCGTGCCGAGAAATGCGGCGCTGCCGATGGCCAACAGGATGCCATTGAACGTGCGGGTCGTTTCCAGCGAATGGATCGCATTCTCCAGGCCGGGGATCTCGACCTCCTGGTCGCCGGATTCCAGCAGCGCGTCGATGCGGCTCTCCAGCACCTCCAGCCGCTCACCGGAGCGGGAGAACATGAACCAACTGCCCCCCACAACCGCGAGCGCCAGCAGCAGACCGAGCCATCTCATTTCCGGAAAATGCAGCGGACACCCGCGGCTGTCAGCATCAAATCAGCGGGATCGCGTCGGGTTGTGGCCAGGACCGCGGAATTCATTCCGCTTGGTTTCGCCGGGTTCCATGGGGCGGGATAAATCCCGCGGTCCCAGTCCGGCAGGGCGGCATCACAGGCGCTTCGCGTTCCGGCCTTCGTCGATGAGTTTCCAGAAGTGCTTCGATTTCGCCAGCTCCTCGTCTTCGCCGAGTGGCATCTTCGAGCGGAACAGGAAATCGGAGAACGTCCCCTTGTGCAGAACACGGTGGACGATCACGGAGCCTTCCTTCACGGAGAAATAGATGCGGTAGTCCTTCGCCCGGAAACGGTAGAGGATCTTTCCGTCGCGGTCGATCTTGCCGAAGCGCTCACCATTCAGGGTCTCCAGGTCTTTTTGGGAAACCTTGAACTCCTCCAGCAGTTCGAGCTGCTCGAGCGTGCCCAAAGCGGAGATCTCCGCCGCGCTGATTTCATTGAAGACGATCTGAAACACGGACGGAGCGTCCGGAATCCCGGGATGGGAATCAAGTACGGAGCGAGAAATCAACGGGGGGGGGAACATCAAGTTTGCGACGAACAGGTTCAGGAGAGCGGCCCCCACTCAAGGGCTGCACGAGGGGGAGTGCGCAGCGGTGCCATTGTCTGACACCCATGATCCACTGAAGCAGGCAGCGGCCATTCTCAATATTTACGGGCAAGATCAACCGATTCCCTGACAACCTTTTCCAGCGCTTCGACCGAGCTGAACCTATCTGGCCACGCAGTGATTTGGATCGAACCGGGAAACTCGTTGAAAACATCCAACTGTTCCTTCGTTTGAGGGCAGTTCTTATAAGTGGCAACACCCATAATCTCGCCGGCAGATGAGATGGATACAATCGACCATTGAGGCTGAAATCTTCTCAACGCCTCCCTCACGTGCAGGTTATTGATCACATTAAATGCTTCTTCTGCTTTCATTACCGATCGACCGCCAGCTCGTATTAAAACCACCAAACACAAAATTCGATCCTTACCAGAGGAAGCGGATACCATTGCGACTCCTTTCCCGCAATACTGCGTAAAATACCGGCAGAAAGCAGCACTAACGACAAGACTACCATTCCATCGAACCTCCGCCAGCGCAAACCTCCACGGAAACCCGTAGCCGGATTGCCGCCATTGCATCCGACCGGCGGCTTCCCCAACCTTCCGGGATGAAGGAAATGCAGCCGCCCCTCCCACCGTTCCACGTGGTCACCACCGCGGCGCTCCTGCTGGGATGGGGGACGTTCACGTTTGTGGGCATGGTGGCCGGGGCGCTGGCCGGACATTCGTCATGGGATCTCGGTTTCCTGATCGCCTTCATCGGCTGGGGGCTGCTCAGCCGCAGGCGGGGCCACTGGATCGCCGGCATCGTCATTTCCGTGATGCTGCTGCTTCCCGGATTGCTCCATGCCGGCCTCTACGCGGGGGGCAAGATCCCGTGGACCCATCCCGGCTCATTGCGGGACATGATCTCAGGCGGCCTCCTCTCGGTGGCGGCGATCTACGCGCTTGTCGTGCTGCTACGGAGGACGCAGCGGGAGTGGTTCAGTTGCAAAATGGTCCCAGCGGGGGAAAAGCGCGTGGATAAGGACGTCACCTCTCGCATCGCGGCAGCGGTCCTGGTCGTTTCGTTCTTCTTCTCCACCCTCCACCAGACTTTGGAATGGTGGAGTATGGAGAGCCTGCGCGGCAGCTATCCGGTGAAGGTCAGCCTGATCCCCTACGATGCGGAAACGGGAGAGAATCTGAACGCGGTCCGCCTGAAGGATTCTTCGAACTCCCCGGCCAGCAGGAATGTCGAGCTGCCCCTTTTCCGGGCAGGAACCACCGCGACCACCGACGGCATGATCGTGGATCTAGAAGGGATCGCCAACAACCCGTTCCGCCTCACCATCGGGAGCGAGGGCTATGAAGATGCTTCCGTGCTGATCGGGAAGGACCCGCCGGATGAGATCCGTGTGCCGATGAAGCGCGGTAAATGAGGCGGCTATCGCCGAATGATCGATCGTCACTGAAAATACCTCTTGCGCCGACTATGGTATCACGGATAATACCTAATTGGTGTATGCGATCCTCGATACATGCGTTCTGGTTTCCGCTCTCCGCTCCAGCGACGGAGCGAGTCACCGTGTTTTGCGCGCGGTCCTCGCGGGCCAGATCCGCTTGGCATTGTCCGTTGCCCTTGCCGTCGAATATGAAGAGGTCTGCTTGCGTCCCGGGCTCGTCCCTTCTCTCGCTCCAACTCAGATCATCAAGGTGGTTGATGGCTTGTGCAGGCTCTCCCAGCACCAGAAAATTTTCTACACTTGGCGTCCGTTTCTCACCGATCCTGATGATGACCTCGTCCTTGAGCTGGCGCTGGCTGCGGGCGCTCCATTCATCATCACCCAGAACACCAAAGATTTCCGAGGATCCGAAACACTTGGCATCCGCATCATCACTCCTTCGCAAGCCCTAACCATGATTTGACGACTATGGCTACCATGTCCATCCGGGTTCCCGAATCCCTCCACCGTGCCATCAAGGAATTGGCGGCGAAGGACGGGTATTCGATGAATCAGTTCCTCATCACCGCCGCCGCTGAGAAGCTCTCGGCATTGGATACCGTGGATTATCTGAGGCAGCGCGCCGAGCGAGCGGATCTGAAAGAGTTCGAACGCATTCTCGACCTCGTCCCCTCATGCCCTCCTGATCCAGGAGATGAACTGTCTGAATAACCTATCGACAGTCCAACAAGCGGACGTTTGTCCGGGTCACACCGCCCCACATGTTATTCCGCATCCAGTGTAGCAACTGTGGAAGATTCCTCACTGGCTGCCTGGAACCAGTGCCTGTGGACTTTGATCCTGATTGGCCTGACTGCAAAAACATGATTCCGCGGGGGCATTACTGGATTGCGCATGACATTCAACCTGAGCGATTGAACGGCCACTGCCTTATCAACTTGGACGACAGATTCGGACTAGGTTACCATCCCGAAGCGCGACGTCATAGCGGGTGCTGCGGCAGGGATGGGTGTGATGGTCCTAATCAGGTTTGCGAATGCGGAGCAGAGGTTGCAACAGAGGTTTCCGATTGCTGGACAAGCTATTTTGCCCATTTCGAAACCGACGCGGTAGCGTTAATTTCTGTTACTGACTCCGCTACAATCCTTCCAGAAACACCACAGGACAAACAGGCGGATGCAGAAAAACGGCTTTCTCCGACGCCTGATCCCTGACGTTCTTCTCCCAAAGACGGAACAAGAGCCCGACGACGACCGGCGACTGAATGGCGCGGGAAATGAGGCAACTGCGGCGAGCCCTCATTCCGCGCAATGCCTCTGGACTCCCGGCGGAACATCCGTGAGGCTCATGCCATGCGCTGCTTCTACTCACAGGATTTCGAACTCGCCCTGCCGGCGGGCCATCCGTTCCCGATGGAGAAGTTCCGGGTGTCGAAGGACATGCTGCTGGAGGGCGGCATCCTGAAGCCGGAGGAGATCATCGACGTGCGCCCGGCGGACGTGCATCTGCTCCAGCGGGTGCATGAGCGGGACTACATCGGCAAGATCCAGTCCGGCGCGCTGGACCGGAAGGAGCAGATCCTGCTGGGCCTGCCGGTGGACGGGAAACTTTTCGCGCGCAGCGCGACGGAGGTGGAGGCGACCCGCCGGGCCTGCCACGCGGCGCTGGAGGAAGGCGTGGGCGTCTGCCTGGCCGGGGGCACCCACCATGCCTTCAGCGAGCACGGCGAAGGCTACTGCGTCTTCAACGACATCGCCGTCGCCATCCGCGACCTTCAGGAAAAGCAGCCCGCCATCAAGATCATGGTGGTGGACACGGACGCCCACCAGGGGAACGGGACGGCGGCCATCCTGGGAAATGATCCGCGCGTCTTCACCTACTCCATCCACGTCGGGAAGAACTACCCGACGAAGAAGATCACCGGCTCCCTGGATGTGGAGACCATCCGCTATGTGGAGGGGGAGATGTACTTGCAGCAGCTTTTCGGCACGCTGGCGAAGGCGCTGGATGACTTCGCTCCGGACCTGGTGATCTGGATTTCCGGGGCTGACAACCACCGCAACGACCGCTTCGGACAGATGCACCTTTCCCTGAAGGACATCCAGCGGCGGGACGAGGTGCTGCTTTCCGCTTTCATCAAGAACCGCATCCCGGTGGCCATCCTCTACGGAGGCGGCTACAACCGGCAGCCGGAATTCACGGCAAAGCTGCACCGCAACACCATCGCCACGGCGAAGAGGCTGGCGGCACAGTACCGCGGGCTTTGATACCTTTCCGGCGGGTTATTTTGGAACGAAACGCGGAGGCGGGGAGGTCGCGGAGAGAGGCGCGGAGGGGCTGCAATCCGTTGTGATCCGTGTGCTTGATTGGAGAGGATGACAACTGATTGCACTGATTCACTGATTTCAAAAAACTTCTCCGCACTCCTCTCCGCGACCTCCCCGCCTCCGCGTTTCGTTTTACCCCCGGCGTTTCGTTTTTTCCTCTCCCTTCCGCGATCGATGTGGTTAAAGGATAGGAACCCATGAAACCCGGGACCACTCTCCCACCCCTCGTCGTCGCCATCGGCGGAGCCATCTGGCTCGGTTCGCAGACGGCGACCATTTCCAGGATCGAGACGGAAAACAAGGATCTCGGCAGCCGCATTTCCGCGCAGCGGTCCCGTCCGGGCGGCGAGGGCATCGACCGCCCGGCGACAACACCTGAGCGTTCCCGGGCCACCGTGAAGAAAGAGGGACCAAAGGAGGAACCGTTCGATTGGAAAGAACTGGCCGGGCAGATGGGCCAGATGCAGCGGGGGGGCGGCATGGGGGACATGAAATCAATGATCCGGCTCCAGCAGCGGCTGCAGAAGATGACCGCGGAGGAACTGGCGGATGCGCTGGATGAGATCGCCGCCCTGGACCTGACGGTGCAGGAGCGGATGATGCTGGAGCAGATGCTGGCCGGGCCTCTGGCCCAGAAGGAGCCGGAGCTGGCGCTCAACCGCTTCCTCGACCGGCTGAATGACAGGAATGGCATCTGGGGCTGGCAGCTTTCCTCCGCATTGAAGCAATGGGCGGAGAAAGATCCGGCGGCGGCGACCGCCTGGTTCGACGGACAGATCGCGGAGGGCAAGTTCGACAGCAAGGCGCTGAACGGAAAAAGCCAGGCACGCACGCAGTTCGAAGGGGCGCTGCTGTCCCTCCTCATCAGCTCGGATCCGGATGAAGCATCCCGCAGGCTTGGGAAGTTACCCGAAGAACAACGCGGTGAGATCCTCAAGCATCATGAACTCTCCAACCTGAAGGAAGAGGATCACTCCGCCTTCGCCAAGCTCGTCCGCGAGCAGGCATCTGAAAAGGAGAAACCGGACGCGCTCGGCCAGCCGGCGGCGAAGCTCGCCTCGGAGAAAGGCTACGCGGAGGTCGCTGCCTACATGGAGCGCATCCAGGCCACGGAGGCGGAGCGTGCCGCCATCGTCACCAGGGCGGCACAGGGACGCCTGTCCACCTTGAACCACTCCGCGCCCGTCACCTCCGTACAGATCGATGAGATGCGGACATGGGCCGCCGCGCAGGCCCCGGGATCTGAGGACAAAGCGACGGGCAAGGCACTGTCCGACATGGCCGGATTCGACGACCGGAAGCAGTTCACCAATGCAGCGAAGCTCGCCGGGCAATACCACGAATCGACCGGCAACGACGAGATCCTCACCACCTTCCTCGATGGATGGGCCGCGCGTTCCAACAAGGAGGCGTCACGAGAACTCGCCGGAAAAATCCGTGACGAGAAGAAACGGGCCGAAGTGCTCAAGAAATTCCAATAACCCGCCGCCCCTGAGATGAAACACACCCTCATCATCACCGCCGGTCTCGCCGTCGCCATCGGCCTCGTCGGCTGGCGCAACCAGAGCCGCATTTCCACCATCCGGACAGAGCGGCAGGCACTGTACTCCGAGGCGGAAAGACTGGGCATCACCACCGGAGCGGAGAGTCCGGAAGCGGAGACAACCGCGGCCCACCGCCGGCGTCCGGACCGGGAAGCCGCTGCCAAGGCCACCGCGGCCGAAGTCATAGCCTTCGCCAAAGAAATGGAAGCCATGCAGAAGCAGGGCGGAAATCCGAATGCGGACATGGCCGGCTTCCAGGAGCGGGTGCTGGCCCTGATGGACCGGATGACTTCGCTGGACTCCGCCCAGCTCAAGGCGCTGATCGCGGAGTTCCGCAACGCTCCGGGACTGAGCGATGAGATCCGCCAGGGACTGATCGGCTTTTCCGTGATGACCCTGTCAAAGGAACATCCCCGCACGGCACTCGAGCTTTTCACCGAATCGACGGATCTGTTTCCCGACAACCGCATGAGCAAGCACATGGTTTCCAGCGCACTGGGGGAATGGGCGAAAAAAGATCCTGACGCCGCCCTGGAGTGGATGCGAGCGAACAAGGAAAAGCATGCCGACCTCATCACCGGGCAGACGAAACAGCACCTCATCTCCGGCGTCGCACAGACCGACCCGAAGCGGGCGTTCCAACTGCTGGCGGAGCTTTCGGACGGTTCTTCCCCGGAAATGAACAATCCGCTGAACGCCATCATGCAGGCCGCCCGGACGCCTGCGCAGCGGACCGCGACTCTGGAGGCTTTCCGCGAATATGCGGCCGGCCTGCCCGCCGGGGACGGCAGAACCCATGCCACACAACAGGCGATCAGCCAGCTCGCGTCACAGATGGCGGGGGAAGGCTTCGAGAGTTCCACCGCGTGGATCACCTCCGCCAAGCTCTCTCCGGAAGAGATGGAGGCTTTCTCCGATGGCGTCACCTACAACTCGAAACCGGAGGACAAGGCGAAGTGGATCGGCTGGGTCACCGAAACCATGCCGCCGGAGAAATCCGCATCACAGGTGAAACAGATCGTCAGCCAATGGACACGCGACGACTACAAGGCCGCCGGTGAGTGGCTGGTCGCCGAGCCGGATGGTCCGTCGAAGAACACCGCCATCCAGGCCTACGCGGAGACCGTCGCGCCCTATGAGCCGGAAACCGCCGCCCAATGGGCGCTCACCCTGCCGGCGGGTAAGGAACGGGACAACACCCTGAAAAGGATCCACCGCGAACTGAAGGGCAAGGACGCCGATGCGGCGGCGGCTTTCGCGGAGAAGCATGGGATCAAATGAAACCCATCCATTTCATCCCTCCTGCCTTGGCTTTTGCCGTGGTCGGCCTTTGGCTCAGCCGGAGTTGGGGTGAACTTCAGACCGCCAGCGAACGGCTCCAAATCCATCAGCAAGCAAGCGGCGATGGTGGTAACCCATTGATGGCGGATGGAAGTGAAAAGGGTCGCCGCCCCCCGCGTGAAATTCCGGCATCCCGGCAGAAGATCGGCTGGCAACGCCTTTCCGAAATCCACGGCCAACCGAGCAAGGGAATCTTCGCCAAGCTGGAGCTTCACCGTGCGGAACTCCTGCTGCGGGAGATGTCCCCGGAGAAATTGCTCGCCGCACTGGCGGAGATCGCCGCACTGGATGTGGATGTGCGCGAGCGTTGGGCCATGAACGAGCAAGTGCTCACCGCCCTTGCCGCCAAGGATCCGGTGGCCCTGCTGGATCACCTCACAAGCCCGGGCGGTGCGGAGATTCAGAGTGGCCGTTTCGTATTCAATGTTTTTTCGAAATGGGCGGGCACGGATCCCGGCACAGCCACCGCATGGCTCGATGGAAAGATCGCAGCGGGAGACTTCACGTCGAAGGCATTGTCCGGTGAGAATTACCAACGGACGATCATGGAGGCGGCGATGTTGAAGGTTCTCATCGGCACCGATGCCACGGCGGCCACCGCCCGCATCGCCGCCTTGCCGGAAGCGCAGCGCGCGAGGATTATCACGGAATTCAACATCGGCTCAGGGGGCCTCGGCAAGCAGGGCTTTCCCGATCCCGCACTGACCAACTACGGAGCACTCGTACGGGCGACGCTGTCCGCTGACAACCAGACCCCCGCCATTTCCGCGCCCATCAGATCCCTCGCCGCCCATCCGGGATATGGAAACATCGACGGATACCTGGATGAGGTCGCGGCCACCCCGAGGGAACGGCTCGCGGGAGTGGCGGCCACCGCAACCACCAAGTTCCGCTACCTGGTGGAGGGCAACCGGTTGAACGTGGAGGAGCTGGACAAATTCCGCGCATGGGCCGTCACGCAATCACCGGAAAGAGCGGACGCGGCGATGGGATCCGCGCTGGCCGATCTGGGTAACAATGGATCGAGCGCCGGAGCAAAAGCCTATGAACTGGCCGTCCATTATCATGGAGAGACCGGCAATGATCAGATCCTGGTCAGTTTCATGATGTGGGGGAACTCCTACGGCAGGGAGAAAATGCTTTCACTGGCCGAGCGGATCAAGGATCCCGAACTCCGCGGCAAGTCCATCGAGCAGATCAAAAAGAACCCCTTCATGGGCCCATGAAAACCGCATTGATCCTGACTTTCATCATCCTGGCCGGGGGAGCAGCCGCGGATCGGTTCATCCGTGGCAAGACCGGGGAAGCCAACGAGGCTCTACGGAAGGCCGCGGCTGCATCCATCCCATCCGGAAAGACAGTTGAATCCCGCGGGGACACAGGACGTCCACGGTCCGCCGGAGCCAGCGACACCAGATCCCTCCTCGGCGGACTGCTGGCATTCGCGAAGGGACTGGATACGTCTTCCGACAAGGATGACCTCGCGACGCTGGATGCCCGGCGGGATGCGATGCTCGACTGGCAGAGACGCCTGACCGGCCTGGAACCGGGGCAGATGAAGGATCTCATCGCCGGGATCCTCAGCGCTCCGGAGTTGGGGGAGGAATCACGCCAAAGCCTGCTCAGCCTGTTGTTGGAATCGCTCACAGAGAGGCATCCGTTGGAGGTGCTCAAGATCATTTCGGCCGACCCCACTCTCATCGGGGATCCCGGATGGAAGATGAGAATCACCTCGGACGCGATGGTCCGGGGAGCCGGGGAAGCCCCCGAGGAAGTGATACGGTGGTATGAAGAACATGGAGCGTCATTCTCCGACCGGGAAAAGGACATCATCACAGACCGGGTGTTGCGCGCGCTGGGACAGACCGACCCTGAACTGGCTTTCCGGATGATCAAAGGGCTGGGAGTTCCGAATATCGAACATGCAACAGGAGCGATCGCCTCCAGTGCGAGGACGCTGGAACAGGCATCGGAATCGCTGGCCGCTTTCCGCGACCATTTGCCCAGGTTCGGCAATGCGGAGGTGCAGGACAACCTCCGCTTCGGGGTGAACAGGACTCTGATCACGAACTCCTTCAGCCATGGCTATGACGAAGCGGTGGACTGGATCGGCAAGGCAGGGTTTTCCCAGAAGGAACTGGCCGACTACATTTTCCGGGTAAGGCGGCATGTCCGGCAGGACGAAGCGCCGCGCTGGCTGGGCTGGATCGATGAAAACATCAGCGACCGCGCCATCGTTTCCCAGGTGATTCCGGAGCTGGTGGGAGACTGGACACAGACCGACTACATGGCGGCCGGTGGTTGGCTGGAAAGCCAACCTGACTCCGACGTGAAGACGTCCGCCGTGCGAAGCCATGCACTCACACTGGCCCGCCACCAGCCGGAAGCGGCGGCACAGTGGGCTGCCACGATGCCCGAAGGCGACGCCCGCTCCACGACCATGAAAATGGTTCTGGATCGATGGCGCACCACCGATGCGGCGGCAGCGGATGCCTTCGCCAGCCAGCATGGTGTCCGTCCGTAGCTCCGGAGGTCCGCGCCAGCGGTTGGAAAAACACGCGTTATTTGCACTCCTCCCCGGGAGGGCTGGCGTTTCCACTTCTCCGCGAAAAGTCCGGATTTCGCGCAGACCCGGCACCCAACCTGCTTAAATGCCTGCCACGATCCCATGAGCACCCTGAACAAGCCCGGCCTCGCCATCATGACCTCCGGAGGCGATTCCGCCGGCATGAATCCCGCGATCAAATGTGCGGTGGAATACGCGTCGCAGCGCGGCTACGAGCCTTTCCTCATCTATGACGGACTCAACGGCTTGATCGAAAACAAGATCTTCCCCGCCACGCGGGAGCGCGTCTCCGGGATACTCCACCGGGGCGGCACGGTCCTCCGTTCTTCCCGCTCGAAGGAATTCTTCGACATCAGCTTCCGCCAGAAAGCGTTCGAGAACCTGAAGGCGCGCGGGATCGAGAAGTTGATCGTCATCGGTGGCGACGGATCTTTCCGTGCGCTGAACCAATTTTACGCCGACTTCGGCGTGCCGTTCGCTGGCATCCCCGCCACCATCGACAACGACATCGCCGGGACGGACTACTGCCTGGGTGTGGATACCGCGCTCAACATCATCCGCCAGTCCATCGACTCCATCCGGGATACGGCTTCGTCCTTCCGGCGGGCGTTCGTGATCGAGGTGATGGGACGCCACTGCGGCTACCTGGCCTTGGTCAGCGCCCTGTCCTGCGGGGCGGAGGTCTGCTTGGTGCCTGAGATCCCCTACGATCTGGACCAGATCGGGGCGCGGCTGAAGCATGAGATCGGGCAGGGGCGGGAATACGTCGTCGCCGTCGTCGCGGAGGGAGTGAAGATGTCCGAGTATCTGACGCGCTACATCAACGACTCCATCGGCATGGAGGCACGCCTCACCGTGCTGGGCCACGTGCAGCGTGGTGGCTCACCGACGGTTCATGACCGGGTGATGGCCTACAAGTTCGCCGTCGCCGCGGTGGATGCCCTCGACCGCGGGGAGACGAATGCCATCATGGTCTATCGCGACGGAACCTACGGCCACCTGCCGATCGATGCCGTGGCGAACCAGAAGTACAAGCTGGACCAGACGTTGCTGAAGCTGGCGGCCCCGCTGGCGTGTTAGCCATAGCGGCAGACGTGGCTGCTGCGTCCCGCAGCAGGCCGTGGCATCGGCGTCCCGCCGATGTTGCGTAGCCAAGGTGAACTCCGGAAAGAATTGCGGCGGGACGCCACAATCACGGCCTGCGGCGGGACGCCGCAGCTACGGTTTCCACAGTATCACCGCTTCAACACCCCATCAAGGAAGCCGATGGCCTCATCCACCTCCCGGCTTGAAAAAAGGAAGGCGGAGATGTGGCCCAGGCGGGGGATTTCCCTCACCTCATGGTGTGCCCCGGCTTTCCGGTACGTTTCCGTCATCAGCAGCGGATGCTCCGGCCTGACGAGGCGGTCCTTGGCGCCATAGTAGAGGAAGATCGGCGGGCTGGCCTTCGTCACGTAGTTCGTCGGAGAGGCTTCGTAGAAACGCTCCGGCACTTCGTAAAGACGTCCTCCCATATATTTCGGAACCAGATCCCCCTCCGCATAGAAGATCATGTCGGATGGAGCGCCACCGGCGACGATGGCCTTCACCCGATCTTTCCCGGGAGATTCGGTGAGCGCCGCGAGCGAAGCAAGATACCCCCCTGCCGAGTAGCCGAACACGGCGATCCGCTGCGGGTCGATGCCATGGGCCGCTCCGGCATCGCTCCTCATCCAGCGGAGTGCTTCCCGCACGTCTTCCAGCGGGACCGGGTGCTGGTACTTCGGCACGGTGCGGTAGGTGGAGTTCACCACCACGTAGCCGCGTCGCGCCAGCCTGCCAGCGATGCCCGCCATCTGCCAGCGCCCACCGCTGTCCGCAAGGCCACCACCATGGAGGAGAAGGACCGCCGGATGAGGCCCCTCACCTTCCGGGAGATCGACATGGGCCATCATCGGCTTCGGCCAGTCCGGCCGGGAAAAGACGACATTGCGGACGGTCTTCACCTCCGGCGCGGGAATCATGGTGCATGCCCCGGTGAGCAGCAACGCCGCCGCCACCATCCCCCGTGAGATGCTTTCCAGAATTCCCTTCACGGGTTCCAGCCTACCTCGCGCCGACGCGGTGGCCATCCGCATTATTTCGCCGGGCGCAAACCGGGGATGCGCGACATCCCCTCACGGAATTTCCCGGGATGCTCCGCCTCGATCACCTTCAGACGGCTTCCGACCCAATCCGCCGGGACCAGGTCGCCCCCATGTCTGAGGGCCATCTGATAGGAAACCACCGCGAGATCATATTGTCCCGCCTGCTCCTGGTTACGCGCGGCAAGGAGGCTCTGCACGCCACCCTCATCAAGTGACGATGGCTCTCCCGAAGCCTTGAAAAAAGCCCTCACCCTCCTGCACTCCACGACAACCGGGATGTCGCCCCGCTCCCTCGCCTCCGTCTCGATGCGGGTGATGAAATCCCTCGTCTGTTCCCCTTCGAGCGCCTTCGTCCCACTGGGTGCACCGACGTAGTCCGGCAGCCCGATCAATACCATCTGCGAGCGCAGCTCGATGATCTTGGCCAAGGAATTCCTCGACGCCACATCCCGCAGGTCGATCTTGAAGCGCAGTGAGAAAGGCAGCCCGCTCTTGTAGTCGCGGTAGCTCTGCTCGATCTCCGCCAACATGACGATGAGACCGCTGATCTGTCGGCCGATGGGGTAGCCCTCCAGCCAGATACTCTGCAATTTGGTGATGGCATCCCCGACCTGATCGAGCGACCCGATTTCCGAGACGATACGGTCAGTCTCATCCGCTCCCGCAATCCCATCCATGAGTCCGAGGATCCTGGAGCGGGGAAGGATCATGTCGATGCGGCCCATCGACTTCATGTCATTGAGAAGCCTCAATGCCTCCGCCGGACGGTCAGCCTTCACGGCAGACAGATAGTCCTGCCAGCGCGTCACCAGATCCCGCATGACGAGGACTTTCAGTTTCATCTCCCGTTCTTCGGGGGAATCCACTCCACCACCGCCCGTATTCACCGCAGACAACCGTGAAATGAGAGCGTCCAGTTGTGCCGGATCCTCCGCACCTGCCACCGTCTCCGGAGCCTCCGCCAGCAGCACGTCGAGGGCAGGCGGGGGAGCGGCGACCGCACTCCCCGCCGCCATCACGGATAGGATCAGGGACACGCCTGCCCAACTTCCCAGGAATGCGCGCGCGATCATTGCTTTTCCGCAGGTTCCTTGGTTTCCACTGGCTTCGATCCGGAATCGCCCGCGGCGGGAATCACCAATGTGGGCCCTGTCTTGCGGCTCTGGTCTTCCCTCCCGGGAACACGGCGGTCGAATGCGGAGAATGAGGAACCGGATGACGGCGAAAGGAAGCGCTCCACCCCGCTTTCATAGGCCTCCGGATGGGCGTTCCTGATGGCCGCCAGCTTCTCTCCGATGAGAGTGGCGGGCACAAGGTCACTTCCGCTCTTCAGCGCCTGCTGGTAGGAAATGACGGCGAGTTCCCACTGCTCGGCGGCTTCCTGATTCTGTCCTGCTGTCCACGCGGTGAGGCCTTCCGTGTCCTGGGATCTGAAGGATTCCCCGCGGCTGAGCAGCCGCTTCGCCTGCTTGATGCGGAATCCCTCTTCCGCATCGCCGCGTGCCCTCGCCTCCTCCGCGATGCGGTCAAGGAAAGCGAGCACGCTTTCGCCGGGGAGGATCTGTGGTTCCCGCGATGGGTTCACATAGCGCGGGAGCGCCAGCTTGATCAGCTCCCCCCTCAGTTCCAACACTTTGGAGGTGAGATCCTGCGGCAGACGGGAAAAGGTGGACTGATCGAGTTCCAGCGAAATGGAGAGGCCCGATTTGAATTCACGGTAGGATTTGTCCAGGGAAGCCAGCGGCGGGATGTATTCGTGGACACGCTCCCGCTGGCCGTCATTGTCGCCGGTCATTCCCTGCAGGGTGGCAATGGCCGGGCGGATGTCCTCCAGCATGCGGATGCCATCGAGGATCCTGCCCAACTGCCCCGGCGAGGCCGATATGGCGTTGAGGAGTTCCAGCAGTTCCGACCGTGGAATGTAGGTGCCTCCACCATGCCCGACCTGTTTCAGTTCCTGGAGCGCCTGCCTGGCCTGGCTTCTGTTCCCCGACTTCATGCCCGCGAGGTAGTCCTGCCAGCGTTCGACGAAATGTTTCGCAGGTTCGAGGGCCGCATAAAGACGCTGGAGTTCTTCGGATTTCTGCGGATAGCCACCGTACTGTCTCGATCTCATGGTCGCCAGTTCGGTGATCAATCCGTCCAGCTCCGACGGTTCCTTCGCAGTCCTGATGGCTTTGGAGATCCTCTCCTGCATTGCCGTCAGTTTGGCCAGTTCCTCCTTCTCTCCAGCCTTCCGCTCATTTGCCAACTCGGTCTTCAGGGCGGCGATGGCGTCGGTCACCTTCCTCGAGGTGAAGTAACCGGTGTAGGCCCCCAAACTTTGTTCAAGCTGTGTGGGATCAAGCGTGGCCATCTGCTCGACCTGCGCAACAATCGCCCCGCTTCTGGCGCGCTGCTCATTTGACAGATCTTTCCGTGAGTCCACCTCCTCACGGATGGCGGAAACGACCTCCTCCAGAGCTGCGGTCGCCTCCGGCGTGAGGGCGGCCACCGGTCCGGACGCCGCCAGCCACACCAAGGCAGCGGGCAAAAATTTGGGAATCATCCTGCCACCCTAACGAAGACTCCGCAGCCGAACAGCAATCTTTGGCGTTTCATGGGAATTTCACATACCGGTTTCTCATCCGCTCAAGGCGCTGTCCGGCCCGGCTTTTCCTTCAGCCCTACCCGCCGCAGGATGGGGGTGACAGCGAACTTCACCGCCACGAGGACGAAAGGCGCGACCAACACCCAGGCGCTGGCAGCGCGGAGGATGATCCAGCCGAACTCCTGCCAGAAGGCCCACGGGTCCGCCGCAAACCGGGTGCGCAGGAACCCGAACGAAAGACGCAGCGCTTCCTTTCCATACAGCCACTGCCCGAGGTGGATGAACGGGATGATCAGGGCGACATGCAGCGGATAGACGAGGCTCTTGAAGGAATGCAGCACGGGTTGGTTCAGCTTGAACCACCACCCGGCCAGCAGGCAGAGCCAGGCGCGGGTGCCGAGGACGGGAAAAACGCCGAGAGTGACGCCCGCGCCGATGGTCCAGCCGAGCTTGTCGGGAGAGATGCCCTGCTTGAGCTGGCCGACCACGGGATCCACCACCCAGCGCCTCCACCAGCCCGGTTTTCGGGCGGCATCTCCGGAGTCCGCTTGGTCCTTTCCTTCCACCGGCGGAATGATGCATCAGTTCCGCCCGATGACAACGGATGATGCGGCTGCCGCCGCAGCGGATTATCGACCACTTTGCCTCAAACGGCGGCCAATGGCGGGAACGGCTGCTCCGAGATGATCCAGTCCTCGTTCTTGTCGGCGAAGGTCTTGAACGCCCACTCGCTGGGGAGCAAGGCGACGAGCCAGCCGTTGGAATCCCGGGCCAGTGTGGTGCCGAGCGACAGCGACGGCCGTGCTTCCGGGGCGAGCGGGTCGCCTTCCTTCGGCTTCAGCCAGCGGGCGATGGACCAGTCCGCCTGTTCCAGCCGGGTTTCGGCGGCGTATTCGCCCTCCAGGCGGTGTTGGAGCACCTCGAACTGCAGCGGACCCACGGCACCCAGCAGCGGGATCTGGGAGCCGGTCTGCTCCAGCAGGGTGAACTCGCTGGCGACGCCTTCCTTGAGAAGCTGGGCCAAGCCATCCCGGAAACGTTTGTACTTCGCGGTGCTCTTGTTGTGCAGCCAGGAGAAGCACTCCGGGGCGAAACGCGGGATCTCGTCAAAGACGACCTGTTTGCTTTCCGCAAGCGTGTCACCGATGAGCAGGTCATGGTTGCCCACCAGGCCGACGACGTCCCCGGCGAAAGCGTCGTCCACCGTCTCCCGGTCGCGGGCGAAGAGGCGCTGGGAGTTGGAAAGGCGCATCTTTTCCCCGCTGCGGGTGTTGAGCACATTCATGTCGCGCTCGAACTTTCCGGAGACGATGCGGATGAAGGCCACACGGTCGCGGTGCTTCGGGTTCATGTTCGCCTGGATCTTGAAGACGAAGGCGGAGAACTTTTCCGAGGCGGGGTTGATCGGGCCGTTCTCGGTTTCCTTCACCAGCGGCGGCGGGGAAAGCTCCAGGAAGCGGTCGAGCAGGAGCTGGACACCGAAGTTGTTGGCGGCGGAACCGAAGAAGACGGGCGTGAGTTCCCCGGCCAGCACGGCGGAGATGTCGAAATCCGCACCGGCGCCTTCCAGCAGCTCCAGCTCGTCGCAGACCTGTTGGTAGGTCTTCTCGTCCATGGCGTTCTTCACGCTCTCGTCCTCGATGCCCTTCACGCTCACCGGAGCGCGGTAGGCACCGTGGACGGTCCGCTCGAACAGGTGGACCTGCTTGTGCTCGCGGTCATAGACGCCCTTGAAACGGGGACCGTCACCCAGCGGCCAGTTCAGGGGATAGGCGGCGATCCCCAGCACGCTCTCCAGCTCGTCCAGCAGGTCGAGCGATGGCCGGGCCGGGCGGTCCAGCTTGTTCATGAAGGTGAAGATCGGCACGCCACGGCGGCGGCAGACCTCGAACAGCTTGCGCGTCTGGCTTTCGATGCCCTTGCCGGCATCCACCACCATCACGGCGGCATCCACCGCAGTGAGCACCCGGTAGGTGTCCTCCGAGAAGTCCTTGTGACCGGGTGTGTCCAGGATGTTCACCACGCAGTCCTTGTACTCGAACTGGAGGACGGTGGAGGAAACGGAGATGCCCCGCTGCTTTTCCAGTTCCATCCAGTCGGAGGTGGTGGCGCGCTGGTTTTTCCGCGCCGTGACGGAGCCAGCCAGATTGAGGGCGCCGCCGTAGAGGAGGAACTTTTCCGTGAGCGTGGTCTTGCCCGCGTCCGGGTGCGAGATGATCGCAAAGGAACGGCGGCGTTTCACCTCCCGCTCGAGCGGGGGAGAAGGAGTGGCGTAGGCGGAGATGGACATCGGCGGAAAAGCGGCCCGCACGCATACCCCCCCCGCCGCGCCCCGTCAACGCCGGGGCAAGGAACGAAAAACCGCGAATGGACGCCAATGAACGCGAATTTCAAGAAATGGATCGGGATTACTCCACCTGATTCGCGTTCATTGGCATCCATTCGCGGTTGGAAAACCCCTTCACAGGACCGAACTTCCCAATTCCCATTCTTCCCTCTTCACTCCCCTCATGCGCGACGACACCGCCCGCTGGCTCCATCTCGACAAGACGCACTGCTGGCACCCGTTCACCCGGCAGGCCGAGTGGTGCGCGCCGGAGAGCGAGCCGGTGGTCATCACCCACGGGGAGGGCGTGTGGCTCCATGATTCCGAAGGCAGGCGCTACATCGACGGGAATTCGTCGATCTGGACGAACATCCACGGCCACAACCACCCGACGCTGAATGCCGCCATTTCCACTCAACTTGGGAAAATTTCACACTCTTCGTTCCTCGGTTTCACCCATCCGCTGGCGGCGGAACTGGCGGAAAAGCTGGCCGGGCTTTTTCCCGCCGGTTCGCTGGAGCGGGTCTTTTTCTCCGACGACGGATCGACCGCCATCGAGTGCGCCTTGAAGATGTCCCTCCAGTCGCACCGCCAGTCCGGCGCGCCGGAGCGGACGCATTTCATCGCCTTCCACGATGCCTATCACGGGGACACCTTGGGGGCCTCCTCGCTCGGTGGGGTGGCACGGTTCCAGACGCGGACCCATGGCTTTCCCGCCGTCCATCTTTCATCAGTGAACGACCTCGCGTCGGTGGACGCCGGGAACATCGCGGCGGTGATCATCGAGCCGCTGATCCAGGGCGTGAACGAGATGCGCCCATGGCCGCCGGGCATGCTCCGCACGCTGCGGGAATGGTGCTCCGCCAATGGCGTGCATCTCATCCTGGATGAGGTGATGACCGGCTTCGGCCGCACGGGCCGCATGTTCGCCTGCCAGCATGAGGAAGTCATTCCGGATTTCCTCTGCCTCGCCAAGGGCCTGACGGGCGGCTACCTGCCGCTGGCCGCCACCCTCACCACGGAAGAAATCCACTCCACTTTCCTGGGTGACGCGGAAAAGGCGTTCTACTATGGCCACAGTTACACCGCGAATCCGCTTGGCTGCGCCGCCGCGCTGGCATCGCTGGAACTGTTCGCACGGGAGAACACTCTGGAGAACCTGCAACCGAAGATCCGGCACCTGGCGGAACGGCTCGCGGAAATGAAGTCCCGGCACCCGGTCATCCACGACGTCCGGCAATGCGGATTTGTCGCGGGAATCGAGCTGCGCCAGCCGGACGGCCAACGCTTCCCCCGGGCGTCCAGAATCGGCGAAGCGGTCTGCCGGGAAGCAGCGAAACACGGTCTGCTCACCCGCCCGATCCTCGACACTATCGTCCTCATGCCCCCCCTCAGCATCACCCAGGAGGGCCTGAATATCGCCATCTCCGCCCTTGACGCCGCGATTTCATCCCTCTGGGGTAAATCCGGGCATTGACAACCCCCGCCCCGGGGCGTAATCACTCGGCCCCGCGTTACACAGCGATGGCGGAGTAGCCAAGTGGTAAGGCAATGGTTTGCAAAACCGTCATTCGAGGGTTCGATTCCCTCCTCCGCCTCCATCGCTGATTTTTAGTGCGTTAGATGCACATCGTTTCCAGCAGCACCAACATGGCCTTCGGTGCGACGAAGTTCATTAAAGCATGCGCGGGAATCCCGGCATTGACGCCACGGGAACCGTCCCCAGCAAAGACACAATCGGGAGTCCCATCGAGGAATCGCCGCATCGCCTACCATTGCAGCCGAACACCACTCCGACCGGCCTGAAATCTGCAACTGACTCAGCAGAGTCCGAGGGGGCACCTGGTGACGTTGGAGCCTGCATCCATCAGACCAAAAATAACCAACTCTTCGAACAGATCCGGTGCCCTTCATCGCAACCTTCGGATAATTTCACTCCTCACACCGCGATCGAAGATCCCGGACCGTGGGATGATTACGAGCCAGATGAGGACGGCTGGTTGTCAGCCTGGTCCTTGCTGGAGCTGGCACGCAAATGTCGCCGTTCCAGCCCCAATTACTAGCCTACTAGTAACTACTCTTCCAGGGCCACCTCATTTCGGAATGGTCAGGATGTTTGTCGGCTTGTTTCAGAAAATCCGAACCGCGAGTGAACACCAATGGACGCGAATTCACCCTGAACCAGGGCTGGGGGCCATGCTCTCCATTCGGAAAATCGCCGCTCCACTTCGAAATTCGGCATCGATCCACCTTCCATTCGCGTCCATTCGCGGTTGGATTTCCGGAATGGGGCTGCCCTCATCCGTCACCACGATCGCGTTGCCTACTCCATCAACCCAAGTCCGGATGAGCGGTGCGACGAAAGCGCTTTCCGGTGCGATACCGCTGACAATCTCCGTTTCGGGCACGGTCGGCTGGAGCTCGGAAACCTTCCGGGTCTTCGCATCATACGCGCCCAGCCGGAACGGCGCAGCCGTCCCGCTATGCAAGACTCGTCACCGCCTCACCCGACTCGCGATCAGCCGGTAGAACTTCCGCGGCGCATCCGATCCAAGCGGGATGGAAGCGACGGAACTCCCCCCATCACGAATGGCTTTCAGATCCGAACGCGTCCACGACGTGCTGGTGAGGTCGGTGCTTTCCTGGAGGAAATACCCATCGGCGACCGGCCAGCGGAGCTTGAGCGAACCGGGCTGGTCCTTTGAGATGGCCAGCGGTGGCTGGATGGCGGTATCGATGACGCCGGAGAGATTTCCCGCGGTGTCTTCCGCGAAGACGCGGACGCTGGCCGCCGTGCCCGCGGGGAATGAGAGCGGACCGGTGAAGGTCTGCAACGCGCCTCCGTCGATGCTGTAGCGGAGGACGATGCCGCCGGCGTCATCGCTGCCGGAAAGCTGGAGCGTGATGTTCTCCCCGGAGCGGGAGAGCTGCAGGGTGACCTCCGGTGGCGTCAGGTCGATGCCCGGGCCGCTGTCCGTGCGGACGGGGGCGACGCGCTCGCCGGGGGCGAAGGCATCGTCCCCATTCTGATCGACATCCAGTGCGGGCGAAAGTGATGCGGGAACCGCCAGCCTCCATGCGCCGCCGTCCGGATTGGCGCGGTAACGCCAGAACGCGATGGGGGTCCCTGTGGCATCCGTTTCGATGATCTCGATATCGACGGTGCCATCAGTGGCATCGTCGGACAGGACCAGGTCCTTTCCGCTGTCGGTCTCGATGGTGACCCAGCGTTCCTCGCCACCGTAGGTCACATCCACTCCGGGGACCTTCGCGGCGGCGATGTCGCTGACGCGGGTGTTTGCGATCCCGTTGCCGTCGAGGATATCCACAAACCCGGAGCCGAGAATGTTGATCTTCCTGCGGCCGAGGGGAGTGGAGCCTGTCAGCCCGATCTCGATTTCAGGACGGGTGGGATCATTGCTGGTGAAAAGGAGTGACGCGTTCTGTGTGACTGTCCTACCTGCGGGCGCGGTGTAGGTGACCGTGAGTGCGGCGGATGCACCGGGAGCGAGGATGGCCGGCAGGGCGCCAGCGGAAAAGCGGGCGGCATCCTCCCCCTGCAGGGTGACGGCCAGATCTTCCAGCGGGACGTTCCCTCCGTTGGTGACCTGCAGCGTGACCTGCGCGGATCCACCGGGAGCCACACGGCCGAAGCGGATGGTGGAGTCGTCATGGTTCAGCGGGTTGCCATCGGCCTCCGTGACCTGCATCGACGGTACGGTTCGGACGTAGGTTACCTCGTCCAGCCAGACGCCTTGCTCCCCCGACGGTTCGGCATGGTTGATATGGACGAGCGCGAGGTTGTGCGAGCCTTCCGGTATCCCGAACTCAATCTTCTGCCAGTCCGCATCTCCGAAAACGGCGCCCCCCTCCATGTCCTCGTTGTTGAGCCTCACCTGGAAGACATCCCCACCGAAGCTGGAGCGGACCTTCACCCAGAGGGAGAAGATGCCGGGGCCTTCGACCGAGGTGGAGAGCACGCTTTCCTGGCTGTTGCCGATGCCAGGTGCGCTGCTGGCGGCATCCACCCCGTCATGGGTGACGGCGGTCTGTCCGGTCCATGGGAACTCGAACCCGGGGTCCCACGGCAGGGCGGTGTTGTCCAGTGCCTCCGCCAGCGTGGGAGGTGGCGTATTGCGCGGGGCGTTCTTCTTCGCTGGCGGCGTCGGCGCGGGTGCCGGTGAGGGCGCGTCGTCCAGCGTGCCGGTTTCCAGGAACCCGGCGATCATCGTCAGCACCTGTCCGTTGGCCATCAGGCCGGTGTGTTCCGCGGACGTTCCGGGCGGTTGGTCACCGGAGCCGACACCGGGCGTCGGTTCGGAAATCTCGCGCATCAGCGCGCCGGGGGGGAGGTATTGGGGCAGGCGGCGGGAACTCAGGATGGGCACCGTGCCGTCCCCTTCGCCATGGACCTTGTTGAAGCGGAGGGTCGGGTGGGGGGTGACCAGTGTGTCCAGTGCGGTGAGGATGGACCGCGTCTCCACCTCCACGCACACCGTCGTCTGGTCCACCGCCTGCTTGCCGACGATGTGGAGGAACTTCACCGATCCGTCATCCGCCGACCAGTCGCCCTGGCGTCCGTTCATGAAGGAGTGGAACTGGATGTTGCTGATGGAGGGCGTGGCGAAAGGGGCCTCATTGTCCACCATGGAGCGGAACTGGCTGGTGTCATAGCCCTCGTCCGACAGCCCGTTGTTGTTGAAGTCCACGTTCTTTTCCTGGAATAGCGGGAAACCCCAGTGCTGGTGGTAGAGCGGGGAGGGCAGCAGCTCATGGACCGCGGTCATCGTCGCGATGGCGTCCTTCATCACCCGGTTGTTGATGAAGTCCACCGGTGCCACGCCGAAGAAATTTCCCGTGATCATCCGGTGGGACACCTCCGGCGCACCGAGGATGGGGCTGCCGACGGTGACCACCTTGTCGATGTCCTCCGTGCCATACTCCAGCAGGTACCGCCGCATCACCAGCCCGCCCATGCTGTGGACCACCAGGCTGACCTTCGCCCCGCCGTGCAGTTGGCGGATGTTCTGGATGTACTGCCGCAGCGTGGCCATATGGCTGGCATTCGGCTTCCGCCAATCATAGGGGAACACAAAAAACGTCGGCTTCCGTTCGAACGAGGTAGTCGCCATGTAGTCGGAGGTCAGGCGGCTGCGCTGCCCCTCCAGCGGGAACTCCCGGTGGCCGATCTTTTTCTCCATGTAGCGGATGAACGGACCGTAGAACTGCTCGATCTTCAGCCCCGCGCCACCAACGTCATATTCCCGGACGACATCGACCGCCTCCACATCGGTGGGACCGGTGTTCAGGTTCAGCGCGGCGACATTCGTGGGGACCACCGTAGGCCAGATTTCGTTCCCTCCGCTGCGCAGCACGCTGCCTGCCACGCCGTGGATGAAGATGACCGGCTTCGGAGGTTCGGAGTTGTAGAAAAACACTTCCTTTGAGGCGCTGTGGCCTATCAACGTGTCCTTGCCGTCCACGGTGATCGAGTTGCCGATGTTGACGGTGCCGAGGTCGCGCACCGGCTTGATGTAGGCCTTCTGCGTCCAGGAGCCGCCTTCTCCTTCAAAGGCGTAGACCGCACCGCTCACGATATCGTCGTTGAGGCTGCCATCACCGTTGATGCCGTAGTCGGAGCCGGATTCATTGATCGCCCCCACCCAGATGGTCCGTCCGCCGATGGCCACCCTGTGACCGAACTGGTCCTGCGGATCCGCATTATCCGCCTGCAGGCGTTTCATCATCGACCAGTTCGATCCGCCGCCGCGATAGACGTAGACCGCTCCGGATTGGAAAACGCCTGTGGATGCGAGGGGCGCGCCGACCGCCAGCGTCCCTCCCGACAGCGCGACGGATTGGCCGAAGAATTCACGGTCGGTCACCTGTGCGTCCGGGCTCATCAGCTTCGTGGACATCTTCCACTTCGCCCCCTGTTTGTTGAAGATATACACGGCACCCGCCTCGTAGGACTTCGCGGAGATCTGGATCTTGTCCTCGATCCTGACATGGCGGTTCACGCCACTGGCGCCGATCGCGATGGTGCCTCCCTCGATGGCCAGCGCGGAGCCGAACTCATCAGCCCGGCGGTTCAGCCGTCCGGAGTCCTGGAGTTCATACACGACATCCGGAGCCTTCAGGTAGGCGGTCTGTGTCCAGGTTGTCCCGTTGCGGACGAAAACGTAGGCAGCTCCGCTGTCAGGAGCCAGATCCTCCGGATCCCATGGTTCATCCACCACCTCGCCATTGGCATCATTGCGGCCGCCGGTGTCCCTCGGGGCGCCCACCACGATGGTGTTTCCCTCGATCACCACCTGCGAACCGAAGCTGGGGGGGAAACGGGTGTTCGATGGGGCGAGGACCCCCTGCAGGTTCCAGACGGTGCCGGTCCTCACATAGACATACGCCGCACCTGACTTCCTCCTGCTTTCCTCGGCGAAAATCGTAGCGTGGGGAGCGCCGATCACCATGGTATCCCCATCGATGGCCACGCCACCGCCGAAGAGATCCTGGTGTTCCGGGATGCCGGGTTTCCTGATCCTCGCCTGTAGCTCCCAGCCACCCGGTTTCCTCACATAAACATACGCGGCCCCCGCGCCGTAAGCATCTTCATCGTCTCCTGCGGCGCCGATGATCGCCGTGTCTCCGGAGATGGCCAGGGCATAGCCGAAACCATCCTGAAGCTGCGCGCGCGGACTCTTCACCGTCTGGGTATGGGTGGTGTGGTCATCCGCCGCCGCGAGGGGCGTCAGCCCAAAGTATCCCGGCAGCAGCAAGAGCATCATCACACCGCTGGAACCCATCCTCCCCAATAAGGAAACCATGGGAGGATTCAAACAGCATGTGGGCGATCCGGACAGCCTGGATACAACCGATTTTCGGGTGCATTGTCCCATGGTGAGCCATACCGGCTCATCTCCAATCTTTGGTACAGGCACGGTCCGCCGCGGTGTAGGGGATCGCACCTTCGGTGATGAAGGAGATGCCCGGCACCGCGCTGGCCTTCGTCGCCTGCCGTTCATCGGGGGGGAAGCGGTTCTTGAAAAGGGTGGCGGCCAGAGCCACGCCCAGCGGAGGCACCATTCAGGCAGCCATGATCGCAGCCACACTCCAAGGCCGAATCAACATCCAGACTTGTACCATTTCCAGGAGTCAATCAATCCAGATGCATGATCCCGCGTTGGAGTTCCTCCATCGCAGCCTGAGTCCGATCCGAGACATTCATTTTTTTCAGTATGCTACCCACGTAGAATTTCACGATCACTTCGGCCACATTAAGATCGCTTGCGATCTCCTTATTCGAGAAACCACGGGCAATCAGTCGCAGCACCGCCAACTCTTTCCCACTGAGTGCCGCCCCTGATTTCCTCTCGCTAAACTTTTCCCATATATCGATCGGAAAATAATGATCTCCGCCATGCACTTTCCGGATCGCCGTCAAGAGTTCCCTTCTTCTCACCGACTTCGGCAAGTAACCCGATACACCCGCCTCCACGGCCCGATAGATATCCTCCTGCCCCTCGAATGCGCTCAGGATGATCACTTTCCCGGAAGAATGCTTGCCAAGGATACATTGAGTCGCCTCCACCCCGTTCATCCCGGGAAGCCTCCAGTCCATCAGCAACACATCAGGCATGCACTTTGTATAAACTTCGACAGCCTCCTCTCCGGTCCCGCACTCCGCCACGATTTGAATTCCCGGTTCAAGCGCCAGGGAACCCGCCAGACCCACACGAACGATGAAATGATCATCCACCAGCATTACCCTGATTGTTTTCGCACTCCTTTGGAATTTTTCTCCAGTGGAACCCTCACCTCGATTCGCGTCCCTTCTCCAACACGGGTGGTCACTTCAAGCTTCGCTCCGATCTGATTCGCCCTCTCCTTCATTCCCCGCAATCCAAAATGCCCCTTCAACGGTTCTTCCGGCCCCGGAAGCACGAATCCAACACCGGCGTCCTCCACGGACAAGATCACTTCACTCGCTTCAAAACTCAGTTTCACATCCACCGACGACGCTCCCGAATGCTTGACCACATTCGTCAGACATTCCGTCGCGATGCGCAGCAAGTGATTCTCCACCCGCGAATCCAGCCTCCGGGTTTCCCCGATGCAAGAAAACCGGATATCAGGACTACCCGCTCCGCGAAATTGCTCCCCGCTCCACTCCAGCGCCCCGAACAACCCTTTCTCCTGGATCGCCATCGCCCTCAGATCCCATATCGACCGCCTCGCCTCACCCCTTGTGTAATCCAGCAACGTCCTCGCGCATTCAAGCGCCTTCAACGCATGATCCGGACGGGCGGGAAGAGAATCCGACGCCGCATCCATCTGGATCGAAAGCCCCGTCAGCTCTTGCTCCAGTGTATCATGGAACTCCACTTGCCGACGGAGTATCATCACCCACCCCGCCGCCGCCGCCGCTGATAACGCGACCATCGAAAGAGCGACCCAGATCCGTCTCGGGGTCCACCACGGGGCCTCCCGGACCACCACGATGTCATTCAGATCCTGAACCAGCAGATGAAAATTCCCCGGTAAGATCCAATCCACGGCCGGCCAACTGATGTTAAGCTCCATCACACAGATTCCGGAAACAGCTAACTCGCTTCCAAGCTGAAGGTTCGGTTCATTTCCACTCTTGTCCGGCAACTCGGCGAATACCGTATATCCTTCATGATGGAGAAAAGCCGACTCCCCCCGTCGGGCAGCGTTTCGATCTTCTCAAGCCGCGCGCGTATTTCCACCCGCATCCCATCCAGCCCGCCCGATGAATCCGACAGTTGCCAACGTTTCAAAATCTGTCCCCGTGAAGTCTTCACCACTTCGGGAAGTTTGGCTTCCCCCAACTTGATCACCTCCGCACCAGTGATTTCGGCGAAGTATCTCCTCACTTCCGGATAACCCAGTACCTCGACACGGTCGCCTGGAGCAAGCTGCGCTCCATCGCGCGTCTCCACCCGGATCGCACGACCTCCATCCTGCAGGTAGAAAAACTTCCCTGGCCGACAGAATATCACCGTTCCATTCACCTTCACCCGCTGGAGCGATGGCCGCTGCGGGCTGAACTGCCTCAATGCATCAAGACTGCGCGATCGAATCGTCACTTCACCGGGAGAAGGAGATGTCACCACGATCCCGCTCGGCGTCTGCGCCGGCATCACCCCCTTCAATTTCCCCGCGATGGTCCCGATGTGGATGTATCCGCTCGCCATCACCTGCGGAAATACCTTCATCCTCAAGCCCAGCGAAAAAGTTCCCCTGACCGCCATCCGTCTCGCCGAACTGTTCGCGGAAGCGGGACTCCCCGATGGCGTCCTCAACATCATCCACGGCGGCCGTGAGATCGTCGACAGCATCTGCACCCACCCCGGCATCGCGTCCGTCAGCTTCGTCGGTTCCTCCCATGTCGCCGCTCATGTTTATTCGCTGGCCTGCCAAAAAGGCAAACGTGTCCAGGCCGCGGGCGGAGCGAAGAACGTGCTGCTCGTCATGCCTGACGCCGAGCCCGATGCCACCCTCCGCGCCATCCTCGGCTCTTCTACGGCTGCGCCGGACAACGCTGCATGGCGGGATCCATCCTCATGCCAGTCGGAGAATCCACCGCCGACGAATGGCGCGACCGCGTGAGCGGCGCGATCTCCCGCTTCAAGGTGATCGACACCAGCGCCAATGACCACGCGGAGATGGGTCCCCTCATCGACTCCGGCGCCAGAAGCCGGGTCCGCGATTTCCTCTCCCACGCCTCCGCCGAAGGTGCCGAGATCGCCTACGATGGAACCTCCCGCGGCCAATCTCCCGAAGAAGGCTTCTTCGCCGGACCGGCTCTCATCGATCGGGTCCGCCCCGGCATGAAACTTTTCGAAGAGGAAATCTTCGGCCCCGTTCTGTCCTTGGTCCGTCCACAAACCCTCGACGAAGCGATCGGAATGATGAACCGCCTGACCTTTGGCAACGGGGCCTCCATTTTCACATCCAGCGGGGCCGCCGCACGGCAGTTCGTCCGGACCATGCAGGCCGGCATGCTAGGCGTGAACGTCGGCGTGCCTGCCCCAATGGCCCTTTTCAGCTTCTCCGGCTGGAACCAGAGCTTCTTCGGCGATCTCCATGTGCAGGGCATCGAAGGCGTCATGTTTTACACGCGGCAAAAGTGCGTACTCTCCCGCTGGGACAACAACTACATGCGGGCCATGGGCTGGTGAACAATGAAGACTCCACCCCAACCCTTTCGTTTCGATACACCATCCGTGATTCTTCATGGAGGAGGCTCCCGCCATCATCTACCCCGCCTCGTCCGCGAGTTCGGCGGCACCCGCGTGCTCCTCGTCACCGATCCCGGAGTCGTCCGGCTCGGTGTCATCGGGGAAATCTCCGCCGACCTCATCCGCGAGGGACTGGACGTCTCCGTCTTCGATCAGGTGCAGCCCGATCCCACCGATGAAAACGTTGCTTCCGGCTTGGCCGCCCTCGAAGACCATCGCGCCGATATCATCATCGCCATCGGCGGGGGTTCACCCATCGATACCGCGAAAGTCATCGCCATCCGTCCATCGAATCCCCAACCGCTGCCGGAGTTCATGGGGCTGCACAAAATCCCGCACCCCGGCCTGCCTCTGATCGCCGTACCCACCACCGCAGGCACCGGCAGCGAGGCCCTCGTCCATGGCATGAGCCGTCCCATCGGTGCGGTGTTCCATCTGCCCCACGGCCTGTCGAACGCCATCCTGCTACCCGCCGTCACCGCCTACTCCCTGCCTGCATCTTCGGAAAGATACGCCACCATCGCCCGGACCGTCGGTTGCGCGGATGAGGGCACTTCCGATCCGGTCGCGGGCGATGAGTTGCTGTCATGGTTCGAATCCCTTAATCAGGACCTCCGCATCCCTCGTCTGTCCGAATGTCCTGGAGTGACTGCAGAAGTGTTCGAAGCTTTTCTTCCGAGAATGGCCGGAGACGCCCTCGCCTCCGGAAGCCCCGCCAACAATCCCAAGGTGCCGGATGCAGAAGAAATCATCCGGCTTTATCGTCAGACATGGTGATTCCAAAGCGCCATTATCTTTCCGCCCCAGGGCCACTGTCCGCTTCGCTACCATTATGGTTCAATTACCCCTAATGTGGAGAGCCTTGATTATTGGCTCATGCGCACTAAAGTGATAATTTGGGCCATAATGAAGCTTGCGCGAAACACGCCCGGATGATCTTCGGCCTGCGTCTCATTTTCCTCAACGCCGCGCTGGTGTGATGCGACAGCTGCCAAGCTTCCTTCACCAGCAGGTTGCCCATCTCGTGTTGTTTGAGATGCGCCCAGATGTATTCCGCCGGGTTGAGCCCCGGCGCGTAGGCGGGCAGCCGCTCCGCGATGATCTTGCCTTTCGTGGATGCCAGATAATCCCTCACAAGCCTGGACCGGTGGATGTGAAGGGCGACCATCGAACTCCCCGAAATCGGCAGCAAGGACTGGTGTTTCAACCCGCGCCCCCGTGAAGGGGCGACCCGCGATCTCCGCCGGGTCCGCGCCAGCGTGCTGTTTCAACCCGCGCCCCCGTGAAGAGGCGACTCCCGTCATCATCGAGGATGACGGGCAGGCCGTAGGTTTCAACCCGCGCCCCCGTGAAGGGGCGACCAACCAGCAGCGTCAAATTTTATATCAGCTTCCTGTTTCAACCCGCGCCCCTGTGAAGGGGCGACCGCCGCATTGCTCTGGCCGATCATCAGCAGATGGTTTCAACCCGCGCCCCTGTGAAGGGGCGACCTCCGTTCCCCGCAGCAACGCGCCGACGCCATCATGTTTCAACCCGCGCCCCTGTGAAGGGGCGACCATCCCGTGGAAAACCCCGCCCCTCCTCGACGAGTTTCAACCCGCGCCCCTGTGAAGGGGCGACTTCTACCGCCAGGGCAACTTCACCCGCACCAAACGTTTCAACCCGCGCCCCTGTGAAGGGGCGACCAGGGATTCGCTCGTCGCGTCCCAGCCGACTCCTGTTTCAACCCGCGCCCCTGTGAAGGGGCGACGCCGCACATCCGACGCCCGGTGCCCTTCGTCGATGTTTCAACCCGCGCCCCTGTGAAGGGGCGACTCTTGGGATCGTCGGCCCAGCGGCCTTCGCGGAAGTTTCAACCCGCGCCCCTGTGAAGGGGCGACATTTCGGTCGTTTCCATGCAGCTCCTCAGTTGTTGTTTCAACCCGCGCCCCTGTGAAGGGGCGACAAGTTTGTCCGATGTGTTCCTCGTGGATGGTGAGGTTTCAACCCGCGCCCCTGTGAAGGGGCGACCGCGCAGGCGGAGGCCTACGGAGACAAGGTCCGCGTTTCAACCCGCGCCCCTGTGAAGGGGCGACGACCGACCCCATCCCTTGTTGCCCCGCCTGCTGGGTTTCAACCCGCGCCCCTGTGAAGGGGCGACGACCGACCCCATCCCTTGTTGCCCCGCCTGCTGGGTTTCAACCCGCGCCCCTGTGAAGGGGCGACTTGCGCCGTCAATGGTATGGCTTCCGCTGGGTGCGTTTCAACCCGCGCCCCTGTGAAGGGGCGACCGAAGGAGCTGGAGCGGCTGGTGATCGAGGGGACGTTTCAACCCGCGCCCCTGTGAAGGGGCGACTCCGCGGGGGGAGGAAGGCGAGTGACCGGACGGCGTTTCAACCCGCGCCCCTGTGAAGGGGCGACACGGCACCTCCAACAAGGTTTTCACGGCGGCGGAGTTTCAACCCGCGCCCCTGTGAAGGGGCGACCATGAATTCTGATCTCAACCTGATGATCGACATCGTTTCAACCCGCGCCCCTGTGAAGGGGCGACTGGAAAGGGAGATGGTGCCGTCCGCCAGCAGGTCGTTTCAACCCGCGCCCCTGTGAAGGGGCGACAGATCGACCCGCGTTATCAGTCATTCAGTCATCCGTTTCAACCCGCGCCCCTGTGAAGGGGCGACCCGAGGTAGGGCGTTACCTCGCCGCCGTTGACCGTTTCAACCCGCGCCCCTGTGAAGGGGCGACGACGGCCTCACCATCTGGACCTGGACCGGTCGCCGTTTCAACCTGCGCCCCTGTGAAGGGGCGACACCTGGACCGACGAATCCAACCAGCGCCGCGAGGTTTCAACCCGCGCCCCTGTGAAGGGGCGACTGGCCAAGAACGGCATCCAGGGCAGTGATGCCGGTTTCAACCCGCGCCCCTGTGAAGGGGCGACGCGGACTGGAACTCACCAACCTACAACTAATCAATGTTTCAACCCGCGCCCCTGTGAAGGGGCGACGGTGCGAATTGTGGGCGTTTCCGCCTCGCCGGAAGTTTCAACCCGCGCCCCTGTGAAGGGGCGACCCCATCAGGGTGGCCTCCCGCAGCATCCGGGGATGTTTCAACCCGCGCCCCTGTGAAGGGGCGACTCCAGCGTGGAGAGCACCTTCTCCGTCCGGTCATCGTTTCAACCCGCGCCCCTGTGAAGGGGCGACCACTGTTCCTGGCCGCCTGTTCTCCGTCGATGGTGTTTCAACCCGCGCCCCTGTGAAGGGGCGACCCCATGCGGATCTCGTTCACTCACATCCCGGACGTTTCAACCCGCGCCCCTGTGAAGGGGCGACATCATCAAATTGTTCCCTTCAGCTAGGCCAACCTGTTTCAACCCGCGCCCCTGTGAAGGGGCGACATAGGGTCTTGAAGGATGCGAAGGCTGGAAAGTTGTTTCAACCCGCGCCCCTGTGAAGGGGCGACCGGCCACCCGGAAAGCAAGGCAACCTGCCTGTGGCTGTTTCAACCCGCGCCCCTGTGAAGGGGCGACTCATCGACAACCGAGCCTGCTCATACTCTGCCCGTTTCAACCCGCGCCCCTGTGAAGGGGCGACACTGGTCGCGGACCGCCTCCGGGTCGTCCGTGATGTTTCAACCCGCGCCCCTGTGAAGGGGCGACCCCTCCGCTTGCTTCACCTCCACGGAATCGACGTTTCAACCCGCGCCCCTGTGAAGGGGCGACTATCTTCAGCCCTGCTTTGTCATGACCGCCAAACGTTTCAACCCGCGCCCCTGTGAAGGGGCGACGATGCGATTTGAGCATCCGCAGCATGTCGTCACGTTTCAACCCGCGCCCCTGTGAAGGGGCGACACGGCTTCCTCAGATCCGGGGCCAGCACATGCGTTTCAACCCGCGCCCCTGTGAAGGGGCGACCCTGTTGGGTGAGGGACTCGCGGAGCTTGGGGGGTTTCAACCCGCGCCCCTGTGAAGGGGCGACCCTCTGGAACGGCGCTGCTGCGCATTGTAGACCAGTTTCAACCCGCGCCCCTGTGAAGGGGCGACTCCAGCCTGGTAAAACGAGGTTAAGAAAAATTTCTGTTTCAACCCGCGCCCCTGTGAAGGGGCGACGTAGACCAGAACCATAAGACCCTCTGCCGCTACTGGTTTCAACCCGCGCCCCTGTGAAGGGGCGACTCGAACGTCATCGCGTTTCCGACCAAGGAGGAAGAGTTTCAACCCGCGCCCCTGTGAAGGGGCGACCCGATCACCCCGAAGGGATCGGTGTTCACCAGGACGTTTCAACCCGCGCCCCTGTGAAGGGGCGACCGCTGACGGTGACCTCACCGATTGCTTCGACGGGTTTCAACCCGCGCCCCTGTGAAGGGGCGACCATCCTTCTCATCCTCCATGGCCACATCCATCGAGGTTTCAACCCGCGCCCCTGTGAAGGGGCGACCTTCCTATTTAATGTCTAGCGAAAATTTTGACAGTGTTTCAACCCGCGCCCCTGTGAAGGGGCGACGGAGCCGGAACTTCGTGAAGTGTTCCCTCGCGTAGTTTCAACCCGCGCCCCTGTGAAGGGGCGACCCTTTTGTTGCTGTCCTGTCGTCTTGAAGTAGTCGTTTCAACCCGCGCCCCTGTGAAGGGGCGACACAGACTTCACGATGGTCTTTACGACATCCAGATGTTTCAACCCGCGCCCCTGTGAAGGGGCGACGATCGCTGCCATCATCACCACCTACCAGGCCGCCGTTTCAACCCGCGCCCCTGTGAAGGGGCGACCCTCACCCCCGCCCAGCAGGAAGTCGCCGTCGATGTTTCAACCCGCGCCCCTGTGAAGGGGCGACGTCCCAGAACCGGGTGATCACGGTGACGGCCGCGTTTCAACCCGCGCCCCTGTGAAGGGGCGACACCATGGGTGCGAAGCGGGCTTTGAAAAGGCGGATGTTTCAACCCGCGCCCCTGTGAAGGGGCGACTTGCTGACGAGATAGTGGTCGTCGCACATGAGGATGTTTCAACCCGCGCCCCTGTGAAGGGGCGACCCGGTGAGGCGATGGGCTTTCCCATATCCCAGGGTTTCAACCCGCGCCCCTGTGAAGGGGCGACTGTCGGAGCCGTGCGACTGCACGATGTATTCGCCGTTTCAACCCGCGCCCCTGTGAAGGGGCGACTGAACCTGAGCATGGTCATGAAGTGTCCGGTATCGTTTCAACCCGCGCCCCTGTGAAGGGGCGACTTTGTTTTGCGGTTTGTTGTTTGTGGAGATTGTTTGTTTCAACCCGCGCCCCTGTGAAGGGGCGACCAATCTTGTCGCATTGGCGGACGGTTCCGCCGATGTTTCAACCCGCGCCCCTGTGAAGGGGCGACGCATACCCCGGATTGATTTGGATAATCTCCATATGTTTCAACCCGCGCCCCTGTGAAGGGGCGACCATTGCGAACACGTTACTAGAATGCTAGTAACCGTTTCAACCCGCGCCCCTGTGAAGGGGCGACCCAAGCTTCTGGGCGATGATGTGCTTGGCGAATTGTTTCAACCCGCGCCCCTGTGAAGGGGCGACAACTGTTAGTTTGTGGAAATGGCCGACTTCCGGGGTTTCAACCCGCGCCCCTGTGAAGGGGCGACCCGGGGTTCCGCTCATCAAATACACGTTGCCGATGTTTCAACCCGCGCCCCTGTGAAGGGGCGACCGGAAAGCGACTGCTCGGCATCGTAACGGACCGCGGTTTCAACCCGCGCCCCTGTGAAGGGGCGACCCGTCCGCCAGGCCGGAAACATCCGGTCCGACATGTTTCAACCCGCGCCCCTGTGAAGGGGCGACTCGCGGCAATGGCCTCTTGGGGAGTGCTGTTGTGGTTTCAACCCGCGCCCCTGTGAAGGGGCGACTCTGCGCGCGATTGTTGTGCTGATCCGTGAGATCGTTTCAACCCGCGCCCCTGTGAAGGGGCGACGGAACTGCTTTGGGCCGACGACCTGGAACACTCGTTTCAACCCGCGCCCCTGTGAAGGGGCGACTCGGTGGTCATGGTGTCTGGGATGTCGATTTGGAGTTTCAACCCGCGCCCCTGTGAAGGGGCGACCACCGCCGCCGCCCGGGTAATAATAGCCCTGGGTGTTTCAACCCGCGCCCCTGTGAAGGGGCGACTCTGGAGTGGCTGGAAGGGCATCAGTTTGAGTGGGTTTCAACCCGCGCCCCTGTGAAGGGGCGACGGCCCCGCTTACAGTTCTTGTGGCCGATCTGGATCGTTTCAACCCGCGCCCCTGTGAAGGGGCGACTCGACCCCGGAGCCGGAACCTATCTGGTGGACGGTGTTTCAACCCGCGCCCCTGTGAAGGGGCGACTGGACCCATATGTCGGTGTTCCGGCCGTCGATGTCGTTTCAACCCGCGCCCCTGTGAAGGGGCGACGGGCGGTGCCGATGTATTCCCCCGCGCTCTCGGTGTTTCAACCCGCGCCCCTGTGAAGGGGCGACACCCGCGTTGTCTCCTCCCTCCGCACGTGAGTGTGTTTCAACCCGCGCCCCTGTGAAGGGGCGACTCGACTCGGACATCCTGGCGGCAGTATTCGATGTTTCAACCCGCGCCCCTGTGAAGGGGCGACTCATTCAGGAGATGTGTGGCCTGGGGCTACGTGGTTTCAACCCGCGCCCCTGTGAAGGGGCGACCAAGGTCGGGCGTTGCGGCGGTGGATATGGCGGCGTTTCAACCCGCGCCCCTGTGAAGGGGCGACCGCGGTATCCTGAAGCCCATACGCCGCTAAGGAAAGAACAGATGTTTCCGCGAAACCAACCGTCTCCAGCTCCCTGGAAATCCACTTTCCATCATTTTTGGATGTCAAAGAACTGATCGGAAGGCAGTTACAATGAACGCGAACCCTCCGAGGATTCAATGACCACTTCGGGTTCGCGCCTGCCTTTCCGGGCGCCTGATCGGTGCCTGCCTGCAAAGTTGGATGTCCGGCCTAGATGATGAGGGGCCCGTTCACGTCGTAGCCGGATTTCGCGCCGTGATGTTCGACGCGCTGCTGCCAGTTCGCCCCGAGGTGATAAAAGCGCAGGCTGTCGGTCTCCGGGTTGATGATCTCCAGAAGCCGCGTCTTCATTGTTACCAGTTGAGCCGGATCGACCTTGCACTCAAAGACGGAATTCTGTACCCGCTGCCCATAGTCCAGACAAGCCTTCGCGGCGCGGCGCAACCGGGATTTCCCGGCCGGAGTGGTGGTACTCACATCATAGGTGATCAGGATATACATGGGCTGCGGGAAGGGATGTCATTTTGCGAGAAACGCCGGGTAGGCGTCCAGATCTCCCCGCAGGTGCCGTGCGAGAAGACGGGCTTGAAGGTGGGGCAGCATACCGACGGTGACCCGCTCATCGAGAAAGGGATGGGAGATCTCATCCTGTTTGCGCTCCTGCCAGGCGACGAGCACCTGCTTGCGCGAATCTTCCTTGAGGAGGACCGCTCCGGATTCCCCGGTGTGAAAGTCGGACGAGGTGATCTGCTGCCGGTTGATCAGTGTAAGCGCCACCCGGTCGGCGAGGAATGCACGGAACTCCTCCATGAGATCCAGCGCAAGCGAAGGACGTCCGGGACGATCACGGTGGAGAAAACCACACTGGGGATCCAGCCCGCAGCTCTCCAGTGCGCCGCGGCAGTCGTGCATGAGGAGGGTGTAGAGAAACGAAAGCAGGGCGTTGACGGGATCGAGCGGCGGACGACGGGAGCGCCCGGAAATACCGACTGCCGGATCGTGGTTCACCAGCAGATGGGGAAACGCGGCGAAGTAGATGGAAGCGGCATCCCCCTCGATGCCACGGAGTGAGTCAAGGGTTGTTGCGCGCCCCAGCAGGCCGATCCTCACGGCGATGAGATCCGCCGCCTGCCCGAGGGCGGCGGCCCGCTCCGGAGATTTCCCGCCATGGTCACGCGCGGCGCGCATGATGACCTGGCGGCTGTTCGCCAACTTGGCGGCCAGCATGTTCGCGGCGATGGCGACAGAAGAAGGCTCATCGTCCGCACGGCGGTATTGTTCCCGGCGGAGGTGGATGTTACCGGAGGTAAAGCCACGGGTGGCGGCAAGAAATTTGCCATGGGGGGTATGGAAGGAAAGTGCCACGCCTGCTTCCGCACAGGCGGCCAGGAGGGCGGCGGAAGCCCCGATATCCCAGCCGAAGCACGCGATGCCCTCCAGGTTGTGCAACGGCACGCGCAGCTTCGTTTCCCCCTCATGCCTGATTTCCACCGCAGCCCCATCTTTCCGCAGATAGGAGCCTTCCAGGGTGACGAAAAGGGTATTGAGGTGGCGTTTCATGGTTCTTCCGACAGGCTGGTGCGGAGACGCTGGTTGAACCATGCCGCGGCACCGCGCCTGAAGCGCAGCGAGCGGGGCTGGCAAAGATCCAGGAGGGAGCAGGCATCACACCGCCGCGCCTCATATTCAGCCGATGGGGTGATGCCATCGGCGAAACATCCGTGGACGGCCGCCGCGGTGGTGGCTGCCAGTTCCCGCAATTCTTCGTCAAAGGCAATCTCCGTCCGGCGGCGGCGCTCGCCATAGTAGAGACAGCCCCCGGAGATGGTGGCACCCCGCATTTCCTCCAGACACAGGGCCTGGGCACAAAGTTGCACCTCATCCGCCCGGTGGGCCTTCGGCTTCCCCCTTTTGTATTCCACGGGGAGGATGCGTCCCCCGGCGTGGAACTCCACCACATCACACTCGCCGGAGAGACCCAGGCGCAGCGAGCGCACCGGCAGACCGCGCGTGATCCGCACCCCCTGCCGGGATTCATCCGGGCCATCATGCGCCCGGGCGTGCATCACCCTCCCCTCCGCCGTGAAGCGGTTCTCCACCCAGACCCGCTCCACGTGGATCAGCGCGCACTGCCGCGGGCAATACAGCCAGTGCTGCAATGCCGAGATCGGGATGAGCTGGTCTTCCGGATACATGGTTTAAAAATCAGATGAAATGCCCGGAAGGAAGATCGGAAGCCTTGGTGCCGATGAACTGCGCCATATAACCAAGGAAATCTTGTTCATATACGTAACCTTCCGGCCATTCGTAAAGCTCAGGCTCTTTCTCCCGAGAAAGACGTTTCAACGCTAAATTCGTGATCTTATGTGGATAGATCTGAACACTGCCGCGGGAAACTTCCAGAGAGGATACCTTTTCCCACCGCTTGATTCTCGCAATGACGTTGGGATCGATCACCACAACTTTCGCTTCTGTCTGGATGATGCGGCATTTCTCAGCGACCTCAGGATAATTTCTGGCAAACCATTCCGCCTCCACCATTCCAAGCGCCTCTTTCTGAGCATCGCTCTGGAACTCCACCTCCATCGCGGCTAGGCAGATCTTGGAAAGATCCGCCGGTTTGTCGGACGATATCCACTTCCGTTCGAACAATCTGGAAAGTGCCGCCTTGGAGTGGGTGAGCGCCGGATTGTCGGGAGTTTGGGAGTTCCGCACAAAATCAAAATCCGTGACGAAGCAATGTCCCACCCGATCGCCATGGCGGTTTACGCGGCCACCCAGTTGGATCAAACTAGCGACGGATGCCCGTTGCCGGAAACCTGACGCAAATGAAAAATTCATACCGGCCTCCACGAGACTGGTGGCTATAAGGGTCCATTCTTGCTCAGTGCGCAGAAGACGCTTGATCCTCTCCACGATGGCTGATCGATGGGCGGGTGTAAGGGCGGTGGAAAGATGAACCACCTTGCCTCGATTTTCCTCTCTCATTTTGTGTGCGAGCATTGCCGCACTATGAACAGTGTTCACAACGAGGATGCGAGGCCCCGGAGCGGCAGCTACCCTATCTAGGAGTTCATCAGGAGTCAGAGGCTCATTGATCGTTTGGAACTTCACCCGTGCATGTTCCGCGGTTTCAGACTCCAGCTTGAGATCTGGCGCCAGATTCTCCAGATCCTCCGGGTTGCCTTGGGCCAGGCCGGAGGGGTTTTTCCCCTTCACGATTAAACGGAATTCATCTATTTTCCAGAATGAGGGGAGAGACCCGGAAGCCAGGACCAGATGACCGTCCCACCTTTCTATCCATTCTTTCAACCATCTCCAGCAAATTGGCCATAGTGTCACCGGCAAAGCCGCATGCGCTTCATCGAGACACACAGCAGACCCCGGCAATTCGTGTAGTTTGCGGAGGCGGCAGGTCTTGTTAGCGGCCAGAGTCTCGAAAAATTGTACGGCGGTGGTTACGATCACAGGTGCTCTCCACAAGGTTGAGAGGTGCCGGATAGACTCATTTGAAAACTCCACCTGATGGTGATGCTCAGCGACAACCTCCTCAGGGTTCTCCTCATCCAGGCAGATCGCCTCCCTGAGATCCCCTACCGTCTGAGTGATGATGTTCGTATATGGGACGACAATGATAATGTGCCGGAGGTTCCGGGTAGCCGCTACCTGAAGCAGGTGTGCCATAACCGCGGTGGTCTTCCCGGAGCCCACCACCGCATCGCACCGGCGCATGGGATTGGCCGTCCCAGCATCCCTGCAAGCGTGATAGAGACGATCGCGGATTTCCTGCCTCTTCATCTCTCCCTCACCCGCACTAGCCGGATCCGGTCGTGGGAGTGCTTCCACATATCGATCCAATGCCTCAAGGCGTTCCTGCCATCTTGTTTGAACAGGCCGGGGGAGCGCCTCGTTTCCATAGTGGGCCGCCGTATCCGAATGATCCGCATCCACCAGACAGGAAAGAAGAAGCCTTCGGGTCAAGCCCGTCAGCCCGTCGGCTGGGAGTGCTCCCTTCACAGCCCGGGAATCCATCCATCTCTCGTGCTCGGCCAGATAATCGTCCAATCGCTGCGCCGTCGCCGTCTGAGTCTTCGCACAATCAATCCTGAAGGTGGAAGCCCGGATCTCACCTACATTTTCCGGGGAGTCCGTGCGGACCTTATAATGGACCAAACCCTGATGATGTGCGGAAACCAGGCCGGCCGCTTCCAGTGCCCTGTTTTCCAGAAGCCAAGCTACGCCTGCATCCTCGTGCCGGATATGATCTTCGGATTTATGGTTGTTGCGGAGAGTCTCCTGGAAACCGGGATCCAACTTTCCGAGATCATGGAAGAAGCCGGCATTTTCCAACACATCCTTTAACGTGGTGGCATCAGGCGACGTCCGGGATGGATGATAGTAAGCCAGCATCCTCTCTCCCCGTGCCACCCCACCGGCGTGAACAGCACCCACATGCGCCGCGTAGGATTGCGTTTCCCGGCCAAACCTGGCGCTATGGGCAAGAGGTTCTCTCATTGGGGAGGATTGAACAGCTGTGTAATGAATGACGGATCGCACAGATCTCCAAAGTTCGAGAACCGTCCGTCGAACCGGTTCCTTGCCAGGGAAATTACCGACGTCCCCTCATAGCCATAGTCATCCCATGCCGAGGAAGGTTCCTTGGGATCAGGTTTTGAAGGGGTGAGTGAATCAATCACGGCAAAGTCAGAGGCTGAACCCAAGCGGTTGACATGCTGGAAATACCACGCGTGCCTCACCTCCACGAACGGCCTGACACGCGAAATATTGTGGGAATAAGCGTATGGGATCAGGCGGCAAAGCAGCTCAATATCTTTGATCTCACAGCCACTCTTCACCGCTGCCGTTGGATTGATCATGAAGGGCATCGAATATACACCATGTTCCACAACCCGGAATCCAAGTGGAGCCATTCCCCTATCGGCGTTCTTACCCGCATCAACGTTCGCTTTCACCGTGTTGGTGTCCCGTTGGATACGGATTTTGGCTGCGGAAACACCCAACCCGAACTGCACTACACCCGTCCGGATGAAGTTATCTTTTTCTTCAAGGGCGGTGCTTCCAAAAACCCGTACATCCCAATGATTACCCGCCAAATCTTTTTTCTCTCCTTCTTTCTTGGCAGATTTCGCCTTATCCCGGGTATTCTGGTCCACATGGATCCCATATGCAGCGTCCTCCAGTCCCATCATGGATTTCATTTCTTGCCAGACGGGGCCATCTTTCGCAATTACAAGTTCGCGCAACTTTCGTTTGAAAGAAACATCGCTGATCATTCCGCGGCCATCGTGAGACCTCATACGCGGATCACTCTCACGGTCAGGATCACCATTGGGGTTTGAATTTCGGGCTTCGATCACCAGCAGACCGGTAACACGCGGGATTTCATTGGATTGATTACTCATGGCAAAATAGGTGGTTATGGGATCTTATCAATCGATCGTAGTTCAGGCTCAGTTCCCCATAGAGAAGGAGAGATAACCTAGAAACAGATGTGCTTTTTCTGCGGAATTCATAGCTTCAGAGAATTCACCCTCATGCAGGGAATTACAGAGTGGATCAGCCAATTTCAGGAGAACGACAGCATCTTCCGCAGCCTTTTTCTTCACTCCATCAAGCTTCCCCGGGGTCACTGATCGCGCCCATCCGATGTAGATCCTGCTCCGTTCCTGAAGTTCGGCAAAGGCTTCTTCCGGAGAATCCGCCGACCGGCCGAGCAATCCGTTACCAATCAATGAGGGTGGAATGTCACCGTCGCGTACCACCATACAATAACATGTATGGAGATAGTCCATGATGGCAAGAAGTTTGCCGATTTCAAATGGAGTGCTGTTCATGTAATTTTCGCGTTTTTGGTTAAGGTGATGGAGAAGAAGTCCGAGAAGTGACAGCGTGCGCGCAAAATGATAGCACGGACTCGGCTGGGACTTGGAGTGCTTCAGGACGAACTCCCGCAACTCTCCTCCATCTTGATCCACCCTGTGCAGTGCATTTCCCATAGCAACAAGGAGAGGAGCGATTCTTGGAAAAAGCTCGTCCAGCAACTCCCTTGCAGTGTCTCCGGTTGTTCTGTCCTTCAGGAAAAAAAGATCAAGGAGCCGCCCTACGGGGGGAGCCTGGACTGGCGAACTCTCGAAACCGTCCCTCATCCACTGATAGGGGAAGCTACTGATAGCCTGCTCCGGATAAAGGATGGCAGGGGGAAACGACCCTATCCCTGAAGGCGCTTTGGCCGAAGGCAGCGGCACACGCAGCGATGGCGGTAGATTTTCCCCGGCCCTCAGCCATTCTCTGATGCACTCCGCAAGATGCTCTCTGCTGGGCGCCGCAGAGTAAGCCAATTGGACCTGGCCGGGAGAAATCTGGCGGAGTAGCAGGAAGCTGATGTAGCTCGAAGAGAGATCCTCCTCATCCGCTTTTTTCTCCAGTGCCTGCAGATAACTTTCCGCCATCTGGCGAAACTCCACCCAGCGCGCCTTCGCTTTGCCGGCGGAAGGCACATCGTCTTCTTTCTCCTCTTCATCGGCCCTCATTGGTGCCGCCAAAATTGACACTGTGGCGAAATCCGCATGAGGATAGAGCGGGACTGCGATCAAAACATCTGAAGCTTCCGCCTTCTTCTTATTCCTCTCCTCAAATCTGCCATTCTTAAGTGGACGCCAATTTTTTCCCATCTTCTCCCGTGAAGTGATGAAATTGCCGGCGGAAATTAGAGCTTTCGCCGTTTTCTCCCCTATCGGAAATCCTTCACTATCTGCCCTTCCATAGCGAAAATTGCAGGACGCATCTGAAAATTTCGAAAACGGCTTGAACGCCTTCGCGATCACGGGTTGGGCGGCCCAATCCGGAAACGGCCCGGAGATAGGAGACATTTCCCCCTCCTTCTCCAGCGCGCACTCGAACTGTTGGATAGGTGCCTTTTTGTGTGAGGAAGCTTCTTCGGAATTCAGGCAATCCAAAGCCAACCGCCTGATTCTAGGGGAATACAACACTCCGGACAGCTTATTTTCAGGAAGCCAGTCAAATATGAGTTGGACCCTCGCTTCTACCATCAGGGTTTTATTCTTTGACTCTTTGAGTAGTCCACATAGCAGTGCCTCACAGGCCTTCAGCGCCCTCTCGTCCAAATTACCTTGCAAGGTATGGGAAAGCGCGTCGACCAACTGTCGCGAAAACTCCCGGGGCTTTGAGGCCAACCCATCAAATGCCGTTGCAAAGTCCTTGAGAATTCCAAGGCTCTCACTGTCTTTATGTTTCCAAGCGAGTATCCTTCTCGCCTGCTCCCGTTCGCTTTTAAACTCGAACTCGTTCAGCGACAACGGCGTTTCCTCAAGTAATCTGTAAAGCACCTCGCCAGTGGTTTTTTTAAAGTCAGCCCTCTGGGGGGCGTCAGGCGGAAGATCCACTAACGGCGATGAAAGCCGGACTGCGGGAAAGAATTTGAAATTCCCCTTCTTGAGGGTCCAGAAAGATTCTGGGGTTTCAAGAGGCCTTGCGAAGGCGATCCTCCCAGGAGCCTCCAGAGCGATGTGGAAGTTTTGATAGGAGGAAAGTCCTGGCTCTCCGAAATCGACATGCACCGGCTCCTGCTCCACTCCGCTACTCTTAAGATTGAGTGCCAGCAAATACAGTTCGTTCAGCATGAGTGGTTCCTCTCTACATCGAGTTTACCGTTCCTGACAATTACCTGGGGTAGCCTGGCGATACCTGACTTGATCTGTAGCGGCCGAAAAACGGGGCCATACTTTCCTTGGGACGGAGCATCCCACATGTTCATAAGGTAGGCTGGAATATCTTCGTGAAAGTCCTCTTGGAGCCGGTAGTCCGCCCCCATCCGCACCGCATCCCTGAATGGACCAAAGTAGCTCGGCACAAATTCTTTCCACCCCAAGCTTGCGGAATACTTGCTCCGCCCCTGAGCGAGCCGACGTTCAAACATTTCCTTCAGCGCATGGGGGGCATTATTTGATTCATCCGCCACTCCGGGCACGCGAATGCATTCTCCGGTAACTCGGAAGCATGCATCAACCAAAATGGTGGACGGAAGCTGGTAGGAAGCATTCTTTTCCATCTGGGCGGACTTCCTTAATGGCCCGCGGTAGTTCGTGACGTATTTCTCAAACCTGACCGGCTGCCAGATCTCAATTTCGGTGGCAGAAAAGATCGCCGCAGGTTGCCCTCCGCGCGAAAAAAAACCTCTCGCCACACTTTCAAAGATAGACTTGCATGCACTCCACGTTGGAATAGAATAACTTATCGGAGTCGACCCGGTGTCCGGACGTGCAAACATTGCCGCAGGTCCGCTGATTTCAAATTGGACGGTATAGGGCATTTTTTGATTAATAAGTAAGAAAAATAGAAGAAGTGATACTCAAGGTAGATTGGAATTCCTCGAGTAGTAAAGTAAAAATTTCATATGGTTGGTCTCTAATGATTTTACTGCATATTCCCGGATCCTGTGCTACAATAGTCACGAATCCGGCATACGGGCAGGCTCCGCAGAATGGCGGCATCCTTTCGGACAGAGTTGGTTTGAGTCCATCAGTCGCAGGCCCAAACGGGTGTCGGGTTCTTTCGCCCTTGCAAGCGCGGATTGAAACATATGTTTGGTGTCGATGAATTCGATTGGATACCGATAGGTCTTTCGGCCCATCGGTATCCACCTCCGCCGGAATCCCTGTCCTTACCCGGGGGAAACATCGCTGCCGCAAAATTGGCACATAAGAAAGCGACCTTGTTGAGATGGCCGTGACCCGGGACGAGAAGCCGACATGGTTCGCAGTCATCGCGCCGGCACTTTCCCTCTTCCTCACCGAATGAAGTGAACAACTGCTCCCACGCCCCTCCATCGGGAGCACTATGAGGCAACCCGCACCTTTTTTGGGGACTGGCTCCTCCTGCGCCTGCGGCACCACGGATCGCCAGCATCAGCAACCCAACAGGAAGCTGCTTCATGGCACGAATGGAGGGATCGAAGCCTGCCAGAATCCATCGGATCACACGTGATCGCGGTATGGAAAGAGGGCCGGTTTGGTGCCATGGTCTTCCTCGTGTAAGGGATAGCACAATTGCCCCCCCGAGGGCCCGGGGCCGCTGAAAAAAAGGGATTTCGGCGGCCCCGGTTTTTTTTTCTCCCATTTGATCCCGGGGTAACGGCTCAGGCGCCCCCCTTTGCGGCAGACCTCATTCTGAAAGAAACTCTCCGGGGCCGCCGTAGCGCTCAGGAATCCCCAACCCATGAACCGCCGCCGTTTCATCCTCCAGTCCCTCGGGGCATCCCTCGCTCTGCCGGGACTGCCGTCGCTCATGGCCAATCCGGCGGCGAATGCCGCGCTGCAGGCGACCAAGGGAGCCGGTGCGGGAGCGAATCGTTTCGTGGCGATCGGCAACCTGCTGGGTTACCAGGTGAAGCAGTTCTTCCCGACCACCACGGGCCGCAGCTATGAGAAGACAACGCTGCTGGAGCCGCTGTGGGACAACCGCCACCAGATGACCGTGCTGCGGGGCCTGGACCACGGCGTGAAGGGCGGACACTTCGCGGTGCACTCCTTCCTTTCCGGCGTGCTGAATTCCGAGGCGCAGAACCGGCCGGATGGAAATGTCAGCATCGACCAGTACCTCGCGGACGAGGTGGGCTTCGCAACCCGCTTCCCGTCGCTGACGGTCGGCTCCGAAGGCGGGATCCACGGCGGCTGCCAGATCGCATGGACGAAGTCCGGCGTCCGCGTGCCGCCGATCACCGGCCCGGCGCAGCTTTTCGAGCAACTTTTCATCAGCGACCCGAAGGAGCGGCAGGTGCGCCGGGTGCAGGAAAACCACGTGCAGGCCTCCATCCTGGACTCCGTGCTGGAAGACGCGAACCGCCTTTCCCGCCAAGTGAACAAGGAGGACAAGGACAAGCTGGACGAATATTTCACCTCCGTCCGCGATGTGGAGAAGCGCCTGGAACTGCGCAAGCGCTGGGCCAGCCAGCCGAAACCGAAAGCTCCCTTCGAGAAGCCTGCGAACCGCAACACGGTGGAGGATCTGCCGTTGCTGTATGAGCTGATCGCGCTGGCGCTGCAGACTGACTCCACCCGCATCGCCACGCTGGAGATCGGCGGGGACTTCCTGCCGCAGAACCTGGGCATCGACAAATCCTACCACGGCCTGTCCCACCACGGGAACGACCCGGAGGCCATCGCCCACCTGATCGCACTGGAGAAATACCAGATCGAGCACTTCGGCAAGTTCCTCACCCGCATCTCGAAGATGCAGGACGGGGAGCGGTCGCTGCTGGACTCCACCACAGTGCTTTTCGGCAGCGGCATCGGCGACGCGAACACACACAAGAACTCCGACCTGCCGATCATCCTCGCGGGCGGCGGTTACAGCCACGGCGAGTTCCGCGAGGTGCCGCGCGACGGCATCAACAAGGTGCCGCTCTGCAACCTCTTCGTGGACATCGCCCAGAAGATGGGCGTGGAGACGGATTCGTTCGGCAGCAGCACCGGCCGCTTTTCGTGATGCGCTTTCCAGGCATTCATGTCAGTGGTCTCGCCATGCTGGCGGCCGCCGGTTTCGCCTCTGCCGGGGACACGGCTTCCCAGCAGGCACGGCTGCAGGATTTCCTCGGGAAATATTGCCTGGATTGCCACGACAAGGAGTCGGAGAAAGGCGACCGGGAGTTCGAGACTTTCAAGCTGCCGCTGGATTCAGAGGCGGCGCTGATTTCCGCGAAGGAGATCATCGACCAGATCACGCTGAAGGAGATGCCGCCGAAAAAAGCGGACCAACCGGACGACGAGGAGCGTCTGGCGGTGCTGCGGCTTCTAAGGGAAGGCTCCCAGGCGGCCCGCGGAAAGATCGCCAGTTCCGGCGGACGCACGGTGATGCGGCGGCTTTCCAGCCGGGAGTATGAGAACACGCTCACCACGCTTTTCGGAAGGCGGCTGGACACGCTGGGGCTGACGGCGGACTTCCCGAAGGAAAAGACCAGCCAGCATCTGGACACCATCGGCCAGTCACTGGTGACATCGAGCTTCCTGGTGGACCAATATTTCCAATCGGCGAACCGGCTGGTGGAGGCCCGCTTGGGCAAGCCGGCGATGGAGCCGCAGACGTGGACCTTCAACGGCAACTTCGTCCAGTATGAGGAACTGCAGGGACCGCACAAGAAGGTCTTCAACTACCGCTACCTGAACCTCTACGAGCAGCCGAACACGGACACCCGGCAGGGCGGTTACGGCCACATCGAGGACTTCAAGAAAGGCGTCCCCGTTTCCGGACTTTACGACCTGGAGGTGGAGGCGCAGGCCATGCACCGGGACACGCACTACGATCCGGAGATATTCGGCATCGACTTCTCCGAGCCGTTCACCCTCGGCGTCGTCCCCGGTGACGTCACCAAGGGGCACATCCACTATCCGCAGTCCATCGAGCCGCTGCTGGCCAGCACCACCGTGCCGGACGACAAGCCCACGCGCCTGAAGTTCCGCGTCTGGCTGGAGGGCGGACAGACGCCACGCTTCATTTTCCCGAACGGACCGTATGAGTCACGCGCCTCCGTCATCAAGGTGAACAAGCGCTACAAGGACGACTTCGGCGGACGCACGGAGAAGTCGGACGTGAGCCGCGCCATCCTGCTGGAGGAAGGGAAGCTGCCGCACATCCGCATCAGCGAAATCAAGGTCCACGGCCCGCTCAAGGAAGAAGGCGGCGGCGTGGAGGAACAGGCCGTGTTCGGCAAGGACGGCTTCCAGGAAAGCCGGGCACTGGAGCAACTGGAGACCTTCGCGGAAAGGGCCTACCGCCGGCCGCTCACGGACAGCGACCGGCAGCCGGTCCGCGCGCTTTATGAAAAGCGTCTCGCGGAGAAGGCCACTCCCCGGCAGGCCGCGCTGGATGCGCTGAAGCTCATCCTCTGCTCCCCTTCGTTCATCTATCTGAGCGAGATCACCGAGGAACCGTCGCAGGCACTGAAGCCCTACGATCTGGCGACACGGTTGTCCTACGCACTGTGGAGCGCTCCACCGGATGCGGAGCTGCTGGCAGCGGCAAAGTCCGGGAAACTCACGCAGGACGCGGAACTGGAAAAGCAGATCCAGCGGATGCTGGCGGACGAACGTGTCAGCGGATTCATCCAGGGCTTCACGGATAGCTGGCTGAGCCTGCGGGATCTGGGAGGCATGCCCCCACCCCGCGAGACGAACCGTTCCTACTACGCGGAGGATCTGCCAGCCTCGATGAAAGGGGAAGTGAGACTGTTCTTCCGGGACCTGCTCACCCGGAACGGATCGGTGAACGATTTCCTCCACGCGGACCACACCTTCGCGGACAAGAAGCTGGCGAAACTCTACGGCCTGCCGGAGCATAAATCCCTGCGGCTGGCCGATGGCTTCCGCAAAGTCAACCTGAAGGGCAACGCCCGCCGCGGCGGCCTGCTGGGGATGGCCGGGGTGCTCACCGTGAGCGCCAACGGGGTGGAGACCTCCCCCGTCACACGCGGCGTGTGGGTGAGCGAGAATCTGCTGGGCATCCATCCGCCGCCACCACCGGATGAGGTGCCCGCCATCGAGCCGGACGTCACCGGAGCCACCACCATCCGCGAGCGGCTGGCAAAGCACAGCGCGGACAAGACCTGCGCGGAGTGCCACCGCAAGATCGATCCGCTGGGCTTCAGCCTGGAGAGCTTCGACCCGGTGGGCCGCTGGCGCGACCACTACCCGAAGCCCAAGAAGGGCGAAGCTCCGAAGGTCGATGCCACCGGTGAGTTCCCATCCGGGGAGAGCTACCAGGATTTCGCCGGCTTCCGGAAGATCATCCTGGAAACCCGGAGTGAACTCTTCACACGCCATCTGGTCCGCCAGATGCTGGCCTACAGCACCGGCCGCCTGATGGAAGCGGCGGACGATTTCGCGGTGGAGGACATCATCAAGGCGGCGGAAAAGGACAACCATGGCCTCCGCTCGCTGGTTGCCGGATGCCTGAAGAGCGAGGTCTTCAGATCGAGGTGAGGGCCGCACCGGCCCAAAACACCGGATCAGGATGGCCCGGCCAAATTTCCGCCGCGGCATCTCCGGACGGCGACCGATGCGCCACATTCCGGATGTGAAGAGGCGGACCGGCAGCCAACCGATCCGCCTCACACACACATATAATTGACATCGGGTATCCCCCCGAAGGCAATCGGGGTCAATCTAACCGATGGATGGCGGATCGTCTCTTACGTGATCCAGTGTATTGGTGCGGTGATATCCCCGCATCCACCGTGGCGTCACTTCACCTTTGGCCGGCCCAACACCTCCACCGCCAGCATGGCCGCCGCGTTGCGGTTCTCCACGCCGAGCTTCTCGAAAATACTGCCCATGTGCTGCTTCACGGTTTTCTCGCTCATCCCGAGGATCCCCGCGACATCGCCATTGCTCTTGCCTTGGGCCACCCAGAGGAGCACTTCCGCCTCTCGGTTGGTGAGGCCGAGACCACCCAGAGGTTCATGGGAGCTGAAGTCAGGGCTGAAGCCGACGTTGTTCGCGTCGGAGACCGACTGCAGCCGGGCTTCGATCGCTTCCGCGCGGGCGAGCCGGACCTCAACGGCGGCCAGCAGGTCTTCCCGGACCACCGGTTTGATCAGGTAGTCGTCCGCCCCGAAGTTCATGCCGATCCGGAGATCACCTTTGTCACTGCGGGCCGTGAGGAAAATAAAAGGCACGGTGGCGGTCTCCGGAGAGGCCCGGAGGGTCTGCACCACTCCGTGGCCGTCGAGTTCCGGCATCATCACGTCACAAATCACGAGATCCGGACAGTCCTTCAACGCCTGCTCCACCCCGATCCTCCCGTTCTCCGCGGTGATCACCGCAAATCCTTCCATCTCAAGCATCAGCGCGATGTTGCGACGCATCGGCGCTTGGTCTTCAATTACGAGAATCTTCTTCATGGCGGTTGGCTGAGTTCATTTTTTACACATGCCCGCAAAAATGCACCATTTAATCCGACCAAAGTCGGAGTGCCGGAAAGAAAATTTCATGTTTTCCTGAAGGAGTGCTGCCCCCGGACCAGAAACACCGTTTGCGGAAGTCTTTCGCGCTTCTGGAACGACAGAGCCATGTGGCGGCTCTGGTCTTCTATCAGAACCTCTTCAAACTGAACCCGGAATTGCGCGCTTCATTCGACGCGGACATCGAATCACGTGCAATCACCCTGATGGACAAGCTGGCCAACGCGTTGAGCCTGTTGGAGAAGCCCGATGAACTCATCCCGGCTCTCGAGGATCTGGGCGCGAAGCACCTGGAATACGAATCCACCGCCGACAATTTCAAGAATGTGGCGGATGCCCTCCTCCTGATGCTTTCCAATGTACTGGGCAAAGGCTTCGACGGTGAAACACGGGCGGCCTGGATCCGGCTTTGCGAGGTCGTGGATGATTACCGGCCGAAGGTTTCCCGCTAACCGCCTTTCGCTTTCACTCAGGAGAATATCGGCAGCCGGACCGTGAAGGTGGTCCCTTCCCCGGGCGTGGAAACGAACCCAATCTCGCCGCCGTGCATTTCGACACAGCGCTTGGCGATCAGCAGGCCGAGGCCGCTTCCCGAGATCTCCCCTACGTTGCCAGCCCTCTGGAAAGCTTCGAAAATACGCGGCTGATCTTCTTCGGGTATCCCGATCCCCCGGTCGATGACATCGAACAATGCGTCATCACCGTCCCTGCGGACCCTGAACTCCACCGTGGAACCTTCCGGCGAGTACTTCGCGGCATTGGAGAGGAGATTGGTGAAGATGTGGCGGAGAAGCGGCTCGTCCGACATGGCTCCGGACAGGTCGTTCTCGAAATGGATGTCCACCACGCAGCGCATGACCGTCGCGGATTGGGACTCATCGACCAGCTTCTCGCAGACGGTGGGCAGGTCGATGGGCACGGGGGTGAAAGTGAGCTTTCCGACATCCGCGCGGCCCAGCACCAGGACCTGCTCCATCAACACACCCATCCGGCGGGTGGCGGAATGGATGTCTTCGAACAATTCCTTGCGGCGCTCCAGATCCAGGCGGTCGAAGTAGTTCCGCAGGAGCTCGATGGCCGACATGATGATGCCGAGCGGTGTCCGGAACTCATGGGAGACGATGGAGGTGAACCGGGTCCTCAGCTCGTTGAGTTCACGTTCGTTCTCCAGCGCCCGCCGGATGGTCCTTTCCGTGCGGGCCTGCTCGGTCCTGTCGGTGATGGCGGCGATGATCTTGGGAGCACCTCCGTCAGGCAGCGTGGAAAGATGGACATAGGTGGGGATTTCATCCCCGTGGATGTTCTGGTGGATCCACTCGAAGCTCGGGTGTTCACCCGCCAGGGCTTTCTCGATATGCCCGCGGGAGGATTCCCTGCTAGGCAGTCCGTCAGGCTGCGTTTCGGGACTGAAATCCGCCGGTGAATGTTTCAACAGCGTCGCACGGTCCACGCCGAAGAAGGAAAGCGCGCTGGCATTCCCATCCACGAACAGGCCGGTCCGTATATCCACGACCACGGTGGGGGTCGGGGAATGCTCCATGACGAGGTGATAGCGCTCCTCGCTCTCACGGAGCGCCTCCCGGGTCTGCTGCCGGTCGTCGATCTCCATCGCCAGGGCGATCCATTGGGCGACGTGGCGGGCGAAATCGATGTCCCGTGCGGTCCACTCCCGCGGACCGCCCAGATGTTCATGGCAGATGATGCCGGACAGGCGGCCCTGCCGGTGGACAGGTGCGTCCAGCATGGCACCGATGCCGAGATACCCGAACCCCCCTTGCTGGAACTCCAGGAGCCGGGGGTCATTCTTCGCATCCGGCGAGACAATCAGGCTCATATCCTGATGCAGCGATGAGAAATAGACAGGGAGCATCACATCCGTGAGGAGCAGGCTGGAGTTATCCAGCTCATCCGTTGAGAGGTAGTATTGATGCTCCCTGTGGATCGCCTTTCCTCCATCCTGGATGGTCCAGTAACTGACCCGCTCCACACCCAATGTGGTGGCGCTGGTTTTCAGCAACCTTCCGACGAGGTCGTCCAGCGGCTCGACCCCTATCCGTTCAATCAGACTATCGAGGTGCTCGCTGTAGGGTCGGGACTCTGGACTCATGCCTTGTTAGGCAGAGGGCTAGCACAACATCCCGCATCTGGAAACCCCGATTAATACGGAAATAGGTTCCTCCCAAAGTCGGAGTCACATCACCCCTCTGCTCCGTCCTAGGTCCGATGGTGCAAGCTTCGAATCCATGGGAGAAAGACACAGCCACACCACAAAAGCCATCCCCCCGAACGGCTTCCATCCCACCATCCTGCTTCCCCAAACACACACATGTCCGGAAAAGCCAAAAAAAACCGGTGCGCCCCGCTGTGGGTCATCCCTCCAACCAAAAGGAGCCGCCGCCGCATCTCTAACATTCCCGGTGAATTCGTTTCCCTGAACCAGTTGATCCATTCGCTGGACAACAACCGGAGGCTGTATTTCCTCTACCGCCAGGCGGCGGAAACCGGCTCGTCGGGGGCCCGGCTCCGTTTCCAGCGGCTTGTCCGCTCCCTTGGGCATTCGGAGCTGCGGCAGATCGAGCATTCCTTCAAGACGCAGCGCCCGATGCAGCGCACGGCCTGACGGAACCGCTCCCACGCTCCTATGCTCCCCCCCGACGGTCCGGCATGCAGACTCCGGGAGAACACTCCCCTCTGCCTGCTTGTCCTTCACGGAGATCTCCACGAACACCATGCCAGGGCGGATGGCAGCTTGGAATCCAGCGGTTCCGCCACACTTCCCGCGGCCGGGAGGGTGAGATTCCGCGCCCCCTCCGCAATGACTGTTCCGGGGAAATCACGCCCCCAACAGGCTGGCTCCGCCTCACGGGTATCCGACGTCAGGTTGAAGACATCCGCCTTCAGTCGGAGGGGCTGGGAACCGTCCTACCGCCAATGGCAGGATGGCGGGACCGCGGAATACGATGCTGCTTGCCTGAACCTCCCCGCTCCCACAGAGTTCCATCAGTAAATGCACCCCTCCGCGATGACAGTCCCGCTTTTCGGTTTCCTGCTTGCTGCCACCGCAGCCTCGCATGCCGCGGGTTTCCGCAGCTATGGGTTTGCCGGGGCCTATCCGGCGGAATACGGCTCCTCCGGAGTCCTCACCATCGCGGGAGGCGGAGCTTCCATCCATGGCAGCGGTGTGGTCAACTGGGGAGGTCTCAGCAAATCAGGGAGCGGAAGCCTGGAGCTTTCCAGTGGGAATATCTACACAGGCGAGGTCATCCTTTCCACCGGCTCCCTTTCCGGCTTCAGCGATTCCCTGGGGAGTCTGACCCTCACCTCCGGGAGCCTCCTGCTTTTCGGGAATTCCTCGACCACGGATTGGGGGACATGGAGCCACCTTTCCTGGACGGGCGCTGACACCGGCGAAATCCTTTGGCTCGGAGAGAACCAGCTTGAGTTGTCCACCATCACCTTCATCGATCCCAATTTCCTTTCGAGCGGATCGCTCTCCGTGATCACTTATCAGGGCATCAACTACGATATCACCGGTTGGACGCCTGTCCCGGAACCCTCTGGAGGGATGCTTGCCATCGCGGGGGGAGCCGTCCTGTTGACCGGACGCAGGCGATTCCGAGGAACCGCATTGCCGGATGGGGCGCGGTCCGCTTGAGTTCGGCGCATGCTCCGCCGTCTGGCATTGCCGATCCTGCTAGTCGTATCGATCCTCGCGGCCACCGCGGGGCTGATGCGGCTGCGCTTTGACACGGACATCCTTTCGATGCTGCCGGGAAATCTCCCGGAGGTGAAGGGGCTGAAGGTCTTCCACGAGGCGTTCTCCCGGAACAACGAGCTGGTGATGCTCATCGAGGGCGGGGAAGAGGATGAAGGGCTGCTCGGTGAGGCCGCGAAGTCGCTGGGCGGACATCTGGAGGAAAAGGGGGTGGCGAAACGGGCGCGCTGGCAGCCGCTGTGGATGAGCGAGCCGGAAGGTTTGTCCGAGCTGCTGGCCTACCTGTGGCTCAACGGTGATCCGGCGGTGGCGGAGGCACAGGCAGCGAAACTCTCTGCGGAAAACTCTCAGGCGGCGATCAAGGCCTCCCTCGACGACATCGCCACGGCGATGGAGGGCATGGACATGGTCATGAAATCCCATGATCCGCTGGGCTTTCTCCGCCATCCGTCCGTGGGGGCGCTGACTTCCTCCGGAGAAGGAGGCGAGGCATTCGAGAGCGCGGACGGCCGCGCACACCTGCTGTTCGTGGAAGCACCGGAAGTGATCGACGGCTACCGCAGCGCGGAGGCATGGCTGATCAAGCTGAAGGCTGAGGTGGCGGCATGGCAGAAGGCGGATGGCGGGAACCTGAAACTCCGCTACACGGGCGAACCGGCGTTTTCCTCCGAGATCGGCCGGGCGATGGAGACGGACCTGAGCGGGTCCATCGCGATCACGCTGGGCCTCATCGGCCTGTTATTCTGGTGGATGCAGCGGCGGTTGAGCCTGTTGCTGGGACTGACGGTGATCCTGACGCTGGTCTTCGCGGTGGCGTTGGGAGTGGCGGGATGGATGTATGGAAAACTCAGCATCATCGCGCTCAGTTCGGCGGAAATCCTGATCGGTCTGGCGGTGGATTATGGATTGGTGATCTGCCAGGAGGCGAAGGTCACGGGACACAAGGTGAAGCCGCTGCGCGAGGCGAGCGGCAGGCCGGTGCTGTTCGGCGCGGTGACCACGGCCATCGTCTTTTGCGCGCTCAATCTGGGTGGCTTTCCCGGGATGGCGCAGCTCGGCACCATCGTGGCGGTGGGATTGGTGGCCGCGGCCATCCTGATGCTGGTGCTTTACCTTCCATTCGTGGCGAAGTTCGGCGTGGACCGGGCACCCGCCGTCGGGACTGGCAGGCTGCTGCCGCGCTCGAAACTGGCATGGTCGATCACGGCCGTACTTGCCGTGGCGTCCTTCACGGTGCTGTTCGTGAGCGGGCTGCCGGGCATCGACTTCGACTCGAAGATCATGCGTCCCCGGAACAGCCAGGCGATGGAGGCGTTCGACAGGATGCAAAAGGCGTTCCCCGGTTGGAACAGCCAGACCATGGGGCTGGTGGTGGAGGCGAAAAGCGACGGCGAGATGCAGGCCCGGCTGGCCGAGGCACACCGCCGGGTCGATGAAGCGAAAGAGGCCGGGCTGGTGGACGAGGTGAAACTGCCCGACGGCTGGTGGCCGGACGCGGCGATCCAGGAACAAAACCGTGCGCGTGTTTCCGCGATGGCACGGGATCGGGAGCGGTTGCTGAAGGAGGCGGACGCCGCCGGATTTTCCGAGGAGGGCCTGGCACTGGGCCGGGGCGTGCTGAGCGCGATGGAGAGGCAGTCTGCGGAAGCCGGACTGGTTTTTCCGCAACTGGAGTCCGCGCGGGAGGTGATGCGGCTGTTCCTTAACCGTGACGAAAAGGGCGGAGGATACGTGCTCGGCTCCGTGACCTCCGGTCCGGGCATCGAGCCTGCGGCGAAAGACTATCCGGCCTTCAGCAAGTTGGCGGGTGATGGCATCTGGCTGAGCAGTTGGTCGCTTTTCAAACCGGCGATCTCGAAGCTGGTGGACGAGGACATGATGCGCATGTTGATGCCGATGGGGATCCTGCTCGTCGGGATGATGATCCTGATTTTCCGCCGCGCGGCGGATGTCCTGCTGGCCCTGTTCGCGATGGTCTTCAGCACGCTGATGCTGCTGGCGATCATGAAGGTCACCGGCCTGCGGTGGAACTTCGTGAATCTGATGGCCACTCCCCTGCTGCTGGGCACGGGGATCGACTACGCCATCCACGTGACTCTCACGCTGCGGCGGACGGGAGGCTGCTTCAAGGAACTGTGGAACGGGACCAGCAAGGCGCTGCTGTTCTGCGGCGCGTCCAACGTCATCGGCTTCGGCTCGCTCATCACCTCATCGAGCGAGGCGCTGGTGAGCCTGGGCTATGTTGCGGTGATCGGCATCTCGCTGAGCATGGCGGTTTCCATCTTCCTGCTGCCGGGCTGGAAAACACGGCGGATCCCATGAACGAAGATGCCGCACCATCATTCCGGGACGCCCTGCGGTTCTGGTGGAAGCTCGGCTGGATCAGCTTCGGCGGACCGGCTGGCCAGATCTCCATCATGCACAAGGAGATCGTCGAGCGGCGGAAATGGATGGCGGAAGATCACTTTCTCCACGCGTTGAATTTCTGCATGCTGCTGCCCGGCCCGGAAGCGCAGCAACTGGCGACCTACCTGGGATGGCGGCTGCACGGGGCGAAGGGAGGCATCGCGGCAGGGGTCCTGTTCGTGCTGCCATCCGTTTTCCTGTTGCTGGGTTTGAGTTGGCTTTACATGGCCGGAGGCGGCGTGGCGTGGGTTGAGGGCATGTTCTACGGGTTGATCCCCGCCGTCATCGCCATCGTCGCGGGGGCGGTGAGGCGGATCGGCTCAAAGGTGCTGAAGACACCGGGACTGTGGCTGGTCACGGTGGCGGCGTTCATCGCCATCTTCGTGTTCAAGGTTTCCTTCGTCATCATCCTGGCGGTGGCGGCGCTGGTGGGCCTGGCCGGAGGAAAATTCATGAGGAAAGGGGTTCCGGTGGCGGAGGCTGGGACGGACGGGGCCGCCCTAGAGGAAGCCGCGGTGAAACTCCCCCTCGCTCCGAAGGCCGGCTTCCGCCGGACGGCGGTCATCACCACCACCTGCCTCGCGCTGTGGTGGGTGCCGCTGCTGGCGGTGGGTGCCTGGCTGGGCTGGCGCGGGGTGCATTTCCAGGAAGGTTGGTTTTTCAGCAAGGCGGCGCTGGTCACCTTTGGCGGGGCGTATGCGGTCCTGCCCTACGTCTCCCAGATGACGGTGGACCACTACGGCTGGCTGACCCAGCGGCAGATGATGGCCGGACTGGGCCTGGCGGAGACGACGCCCGGCCCGCTGATCATGGTGCTGCAGTTCGTGGGCTTTGTCGCCGCATGGCAGAATCCTCCGGAAGGATGGAGCCCGCTGGCCGCCGCCACATTGGGCGCGGGGATCACCACCTGGGTGACCTTCGTTCCCTGTTTCCTTTTCGTCTTCCTAGGGGCGCCCCATGTCGAAACGCTCGGCACCCGCCCGCGCATCTCTTCGATGATGACGGTGATGACCGCCGCGGTCGTCGGCGTGATCCTGAACCTGGCGGTCTGGTTCACCTGGCACTCCCTGTGGCCTGAGGGTGGATCGTTCGATTTCTTCGCGGCGGTGGTCGCCGTGGCTTCATGGGTGGCCATGGAGCGGTTCAAGGCCGGGGTGATCCCCACACTGGCCGCATGCGCGGGGCTTGGCATCCTCTACCGGCTGGCCGTAGGATCATGACCGAATGATCCAGGCCCTATCGATTTCCTTCCTGCTCAGCCTCACCGGTCTGGGCAGTCCGCTGCCCGCCGGGGCGGATCCCCACGTCATCCGCGTGGGGGAAACCTACTGGATGTACCCCACTGAGTCGGGCGCTCCCGAGCCACTCTTCGCCGCATATCGGTCCACGGATCTGAAGGATTGGAAGCGGGAAGCCGTCATCCTGAAGCTGTCGGACCTGCCATGGGTGAAGGAAGACCCCGCCCCCAGGCGGCTGGCGTGGGCACCCTCCATGCTGGAAAAGAACGGCCGTTATTATTTCTACTACTCGGTGGGACCACAGAGCGTCCATTTTCCCAGCCACATCGGCGTCGCAACGGGAGACTCCCCCACCGGCCCTTTCCGCGACAGCGGTGGCGCGCTGCTGACCGGCGGAAATGGCTTCGAAGCGATCGACCCGATGGCGTTCACCGATCCGGCGAACGGAAAAACCTACCTCTACACGGGAGGCAGCGACGGGGCCAGGCTCCGGATCTTCGAATTGGAGGACGAACCGGTGAAAATCCGGCGGGAGGTCCCGACCACCACTCCGTCCCATTTCACCGAGGGATCCTTCATGCACCGCCGCGGGGATACCTACTACCTCTCCTACAGCAACGGCCGGTGGAACCGCGATGAATACTCCGTCCACTATGCGACCGCCCCCTCCCCTGTGGGACCGTGGAATTACCGGGGAATGATCCTTTCCAAGGACGGGGAGCGGCAGGGACCGGGTCACCATTCCTTCGTGGAATCTCCTGATGGGCAATGGTTCATCGTCTATCATCGTTGGGAAACGAAGGAACGCCCCGGCCCTTACAGGGGCCGACGGCAGATCGCCGTGGAAAAGATCCAATACGATGAGAAAGGCCTGATCCTGCCGGTGGTGATGACTCCCGCCGCCGGAAATTGAGCAAGATTCCGCTCATCTGGAACAATCCCCCGCGAGCGCGCCGGCAGCCGGAGGGGTAGGATGGCGGCATGTTCTGCTCATGGAAGACAAGCCCCGCCGCGCCGTGCAGTTGCGCCTACCGTCTCCACAGCCCGGTGGACGAGCTGCTGAACCACCTCTGCTCCCTGGGGAAAGGCACGCTCATCCTGCGCCGCCCCGGCCTCAGCCTGGCGAAGGCCACCCGCTTCGGCCTGCACATCCGCAGCAGTTCCCATGACTGGAGCATCCTTCACGACGCCATCAGCGGGCTGGAGACGGACCTAGCGCCCCCACAGCATGCCTACCTGCTGAGGGAATTCCCGGACCAATGCCCTCTTTTCGCGATGGGTCCTCCGGGCAAACCCATCGAGTTCACGGTCCGTCTGGACGGCCATGACTGGAACTCCCCCGCGGTGCGGGACATGCTGGCGCGTTTTGGCGGCGTGGCGCTGGATTGCCTGGAAAGCCACCGGCTGGGAGCGGGTGCGTGGCTGGATGAATGGGAACAATGCAAGCAACCCTCACCCTGCTGCCCGGACTCCATGGTCCATGAAACAAGCGGCGCGCTCCAGGCCTGCCGCCTGCTGGAGGTGGAGATCCGCACGACCACGCAACGCAGCGAGGTCTGCTTCAGCCCGTCCTTCGTGGATGTCGAAGGGTCCGTCCTCCGTATCGCCGACCGCAGCAGGAGCCACATCGTCTATGCGGATGTGAATGCCGCCGAGTTCCGGCTTGCACCGGCAGGAGCCCATTGCCTCCGCCTTTGCCACACCACCTGAAAAAGTCCCTCTCGTCCATGAATTCCCTCACTTCCCACCGCTACCGCCGCATCGAGGAGGCCCCGGCCACCGTCCTCTCCGGACTCAGCAACACCACTCCGCTCTATCTCCATGCCCGCAACTGGATGGCGGAAATGGCGGTGGTCACCTCCCTGTCCGACTCGTTCCAAAGTGACGACCGATGGTTTTCTTTTCCCGAGCAGGGAATGAATCTCTCGCTTGACGCGATGCAGCACCTCCACTGCGTGGCGATCGACCACCACGCCCGGCCTTCGCTGGCACTGGAAATCGCCACGCACGGGGAGCCACGCTCGGTTTCCTTCGCCGCGATCCCTTCCCTCAGCGACCTGGAGGCCTTCCGGCGCACGCTGGACCACCATCCGTCCCAGCCGCTCACCTCCGGCCAATACCATGACTGGCGGGCATCCCACCTGATCCGCCCCACCGCATGCTCATGCTGTGCGGGTGCGGCGGAGGCCCGCCGCAAGGACCCCGGCAACAGTCCGCTGGCACGCATCCTGGCCCACAGTGTCAGCCAGAGGCACCAACTCCACTGCCGGCTCCACTCCCCCTCCTTTCATTTCGCATTGAGCCTGACTCCGGCGGACCTGGTGCTGAACAAAGGGCACATCACCATCACCGGTGACGACTGCGCCAGCATGGTGGAGATCGATCCCGGTCTGTGCCACTCCCTCATGCTCCACCGCAAGGAAATCGATGCGGAGCCGATGACGGTGCTGCGCGTCTATAACTCGCTGGGCGTTCCGGAACTGGTGATCGAGACCCCCGGTTACGATGCCCACGACCGGTGGCTGGAGTTCTGCCGTGTTTCGTGATGCTGGAGCGCGGACTTCGGTAGTGTCCTAATTTGACTCCTTAATTTTTCTTAAATTACCAAATCAGTAAGGATCACCCCTTGACGGATCTGGTAGAAGGGATGAGTGAAAACCGCAATCATCGCTTACGATCTCAAAGACGTTACTCCCTATCAGAACAGCCTCGTCAAAACTAGGCTGTTGGAGTTCACTAATACGACCGATACCCTTTCCGGACGTGACACGGAAAGTAATATACCGAGGTGGGTTACTCTTAACCTCCCTGACACCACAATTTTAGCTGACGTCCAGGATCATGAGACGTCAGAAGCACTTGCGAAAGAAGTGGAGAAGATCATTAGAAAACTCGGAGCTAATCCGGGAAAAATCTTTGTGGCGTTCATTGCGCCTGACGTATTTCTCTTGAATTTGGATTGAGAGTGCCGCCCGAAACACCTCGGCCATTCACTCTGGGGGGAGATGGTTGGCCCCTCAGAGGATTTTTCCCGAAACTCTCCTCAGGATAAAGAACAGGCGCATTTTGAAACTCCGGAACGGCGGATAACATCACAGCATTTATTTCTCTGTGACCTAAACCAAGAATAGGATTTTCCATTCTTCTATTTACCCTCCGCACCGCTTGTTTTCCCGGAAAAGGGAAACTTAAAAACTAGAATATCCTGCGCGGGATGACCGCAGAGGATGCCCGCTACCGTCTCCATCTTGAAGCCGAGCTATGGACGCTCCGTTGCCTCCTCTCTGATGCCTTCCAAGCCCTCCACCTCTCGGACGACTACGCGGCCTATGAAGTCCTCCACGAGCGGCACAAAGCCTATCAGGTGGACCGGCTCCTGGCCGAACTGGAGGACACCAATCCTTCGCTCGCCGCAGCTATCGATGACCGGGAGTTTATTCCCGCTTCCGTGCTTCTCTAAAAACCTTCTCCGGAGAGATTCCCAGCGCGTCACAGATCCGGAGCAACGTGGAAACCGAAGGACTGTTCACGGCATCCTCGATGAAGGCCACGCTCTGGACGCTGATCCCCGCTTTCTGTGCCAGTGCATTCTTGGAAAGCTCCTTCTTCTCCCGCTGATCCCGAAGAACCGCCGCGATTCCTTTTCCTAGCCGGGTGATTTCCTCCTCGCTGATCACCCGTGAATATTCCAACGGAAAGATCCCGAATCTGGTTTCTAGAATTCTAGAAACAAAGCTTGCGAAAATCCCTTCCTTTCAGGTAATCGAAATCACCCTCCCATGAGAACTCTGTTCAAAATCATCTTCTTCCCGTTCACGTTTCTCTGGTGGCTCATCCGGCTCTGCATCCGAATTTTGCTCATCATTCCGAGGATCATTTGGGGGATCTTAACGCTCATTGCTCCGGAAATAACTGAACCATTGGATAACTTTTTCGTGAAAGTGAAAGTTGCCTTCCGCCTCTAACTCCAAACCTAGAACTACCATGGCCATTGCAAACGCACTCAAGAAGGGATCATCGATCTTCGTTTATGACGAGAAGGGCAGGCAGCTTTTCACGCTGCCCGCTGGAAGTGGACCGAATGACGGGCTGACCGGCTACACCTCTGCCACGGTGAGCATTCGTCGGGGGAGTTCGATCTTCACCTACAACGACAAAGGACGCCAAACCTCCGTTATTTCCGCACGATGAAAACACTGATCCTACCACTCCTTCTCGCATCCGCCGCTCTGTCCTTCGCTCAAGAGAAGGAGATACCAATGCGGACATTTGAAATTGATTCCAAGAAAAAGGATGGCACCCGCATCGGTGCATTCCTGACCGGGGAAACCATCGTCATCGAATACGTGGAAGGTCATTGGGTGGCCTATCCCGGCTGGAAACATGAGTCGCCCGATGAAGCGAAGACTCCCCAACATCGGATTGCCCTCTATCACCGTAAAGCCGGTGGTGAGGAAACCATCGTGGAGTTCCCCCGCGAAACCAAAGGCAACCCTTGGAAGCATCTGGTGGACAAACAGGGCAATTACTACCTCCGTATTGCCGATCCCGTGATTGACGCCAACGAAGGGAAGGTGGTCTACAAAATCGGCGTGATCAAACCTGAGAAATGAACGCTGCCGATTCAGATACTCTCAGGATCTATCAAGTCCTTGCGGAAGAATTCCAACGATCCGGGAGACTTCCAAAACTCACCCTGAGCAGGCACCAAGGAACAGGCGGATGCCATGTTTCTTGGATGGGTGATGACTGTGAAAATGGGATGAAAAGGACGATCCATCAACTTCCCGTGGGGATGGAGAATCGTCTTATTAGGGCAATCTCATCTGAAAGCACCTGAAGCGATTGCGGCCCTGACCGCATCGGAGGGTTTATCAATCGGAGGGAGCCGCAATACAGCCACGTATTGCGGCTCTTCTCCATTGTGGAAGGCCCATGCGAAGGCTTCATCCGCCGTGGCATGTCCCGTGAGGGTGAAAGTCTCCACATCGCCTTCCCAGACCGTCTCTCCTTGGAAGGTCTCCGTGACATGGGTGGTCCCGGAATGGAAGCAGGCACATTCGTGGAGGGATGCCACCGCATCCCGCAAGTTGTCCAGATACTCACTCTTCATCCCTCAATCCTTTCCACCAGATCGGCCACCGTCCACCGGGATTTCTCCACACCGGCTTCCATTGCGGGAGTGCAACGGATCGTCCCGTGGATCTTGCAGAAGTTGTAATAGGCGTAATGCAAAGCAATCGCTGCATCGAAATTCTCGCGCTTCTTGCTGAAAGCATTGGTCAGGCGGGAAAGTCTACGGCAGTGCATCCGAACCGTATGGTTTTGTTTCTCCACATAGGAAGTGGAGACAAGAGCCATGTCGGGAGTGCCTTGCACACGTTCTTTTTTGATCTTGAGAACATCCGGGGGAGAATAGCGGCGGGTCGCTTCCAGATCGGTATGGGTGAAGGTTTTGATAACCGTCCCATAGTCCACTCCATCACCGAACGCCCGCTCGATAGCGTCGGTGTAGGCGGACAAAGCATCGGAAGAGATTTGCGGACGGGATTTCAGGCGGGAGGCCAGATCACCCATGAACACATTGGCGTGGTAGCGGTCACGCTTGCCGACAGTGAAGCAGGGAACGAGTTTGGTTCCGGCATCCAGAGCCACCCAAACCCAGATGTCGCCCGCGTTCTCCATGGAGTTCGCCTTGGCGGTCTTCCGCTTGGCTCCGATGAATCCCCACATTTCATCCACTTGGATGTTCGGGAGATCCAGTCTCTTCATCTTCTCATCCATGATGGCCGCGCATCCTTCGCCCATACGGACGCCAAGGCGCATGATCGTGTCACGGTGGATTCCGGTCATGCGCTCAATGCTGCGGATGCTGTTGCCCTCGCAGAGCATGGAGACTGCCAGGATCTTCTTTTCGGTTGGAAGGACGTTTGCCATACGGTTTCGCTTGCTTCGGGGATATTCGTATGACAATAATTCCTCGCCGTCAACTATTTTTGTATGACAGAAAAAGAAAATCAGAAAAGGCGTGGCAGACCGAAGGCTTCCCCGGAAAACCGCAAAGGCGTGATCATCCAGCTACGGGTGACTGAAGAGGAAGCGCACCGGATCTTGGACGAGGCGGAGAAGGCCGGAAAGACAGTGTCAGACCTGATCCGGGAAAAAGTTCTCGGTGGGGGTAAATAAAAGGGTGGTCCTACTCCTCGTCACTAATCATTTCAGAATGGAAATTCTGAAGATGGTTTCGAACTTTCTCTTTCAGAAAGTTGGTAATCGAACCTGTTCCACGGATCGGAATCTTTTCCGAAATCGCGCAGATCGGACAATAGATTCGTTGGGAGGGATCTTGTCCCTTTTTTCTCTCATCTTCGATTCTGGCCAATTCAACCCATTCTTGAAGCGTCCTCTGCATGAAAGATCTTGAGCAACAACTGATCGGAAAAACAATCACAAGAGTGATTCCGTTGAAAGAAGACGAGCATGGATTTCTTCACGACTTCGCCATCTTTTTTAGTGATGGAACGGACATTTGCATAGGTGGATGCGGGTTTGGAGAGCACGGATACCTTTGCTGGAGTAGAAGCTTATCGGCTAAGTAATTTAAGAAAAGTTAAGGAGTCAAATTAGGACACTACCCGGACTTCAGTCCGCTTGACTTCGCAAGCTCCAGCGATTTTCAATCGACAATCCACTGATTTCCGGAGAGGTGATTCGGATCAACATCCCAGTTCATCTGCTGCTGCAAAGATGCGGACTGAAGTCCGCGCTCCGTTGCTTCACTTGCCGTTGGTGACTTTCACACCGTCGGCCACCTTGTCAGGTGGATGGAGGATGACCGTCTTGCCCGCTTCCAGACCGTCGAGAATCTGTGCTGAGACGCCGTTGTTCTGGCCGACAGTCACCTTGGTTTCGCGGGCGATGCCATTTTCCCTGATGAACGTCATCCACTGGTTGCCCTTCCGGTAAAGCGCGCCCGTGGGGATCTGGAGGACGTCGTCCCCCTTCCAGGTGACGATGCGGGCCTCCACACGGTAGCGGTCGCCGAAGGTATGGCCCGCAGGCACGGGATCGGTGAAATCGACGCGCACCTTCACGCGCTGCTCCTCCACCCCGAGGGATGAAATCTTGGTGAATCCACCCGGCTCCACGACGCTGACCTTTCCGCGGAGCGGGGTGCCGCCGCCCCATTGCTCGATGGAAACGTCCGCCCCGGGGGCGATTCCGACGGCATCACTGGAAAGCAGCTCGATCTCCGCCTCCAGGTCCTGGACATCCCCCACCTCCATGATCGGCAGGCCGGGCGTGACCGGGCGCTCGCTTTCCTCATAGACGTTGAGCACGAAGCCATCGACGGGAGCCAGCACCTCGATGGGCTTCGCCTGATCCGCCGACGGAGCCTGCGCCTGCAGCAGGGCGGCGCGGGCGACCTCGACATCGGAAGCGGCGGCGCGCACCGCGAACTCGGCGGCGTTGCGCTCACGCTTCCTGACCTGGGCCTCCGCTGCGGCGATGTCGTAGTCCTGCTCGGCGGCGGCTCCGGACTGGCGGAGTTTTTCCTGACGGTCGAGTTGCTTCTCCGCGAGGTCGAGGGCGGCGGTGGCACGGTCGAGATCCGCCTGGCGGGTTTCGCGGATGGCTTCGGACGCCTTGATGCGGGCCTCCGCCTCCGCCTTCGTCCGGGGGTCGAGGAAGTTCGAAGTGGATGCCTGGATCACGGCGAGCACGGTCTTTCCGCGGACGATGGGCGCACCGGCCCGCAGTTCCACCCGGCGGAGGTAGCCCGCGACCGGCGGGGAGATGACATGGCGGTGGCGGATGCGCGTCTTGCCCTCCTCCACCACGGAGACCGTGAGCGGCCCGCGCTTCACTTCCGCGGTGTCCACGACCAGCGGCTTCGGCATCAGGCCGTAGATCACCGCGGCAACCAGCAGAAGGACGATCAACCAGGGAACCAGCTTGCGGATGGGGCCGGCTTTTTTCGATTTGGTGGATTTCATGGAAAAGGGGTGGGTCAGTCGCGGGCCTTCAGCACGCCGATGAGGTCGAGGTTCCTGATCCTGCGGCTGACGATGGCAAAGGAAAAGGTCGATGAGGCGAGCACGATGAGCACGGCGGTGGTGAAGGTGCGTGAGGTGAGGACGAGCGGCATGCGAACCGTCTCCGTACTGACACCCACGACCAGCAGGTTGGCAAGGCCGCTGCCGAAAAGAAGCCCGGCGGGGATGGCCGCCAGTGTGAGCATGGCCAGCTCTCCGATGAGCACACCGGCCACCTCCCGGTGGGTGAAGCCGACAACCCGCAGGGTGGCGAGGTCGCGCCCCCGCTCCGACAGAGCGATGCGCGCGCCGTTATAAACGACACCAAAGGAAACGATGACCGAGAATCCGAAGTAGATGAGCTGGATGCTGTCCATCATCTCACCGGTGGATTTCCTGAAACTCTCACGGGCCGTCTGGGTGATGGACAGGGAGGCGATGACGGGTGTCTCCCGGATGCGTTCAAGGAACTGATCCCAACTGGCGGAATCCACGGACACATGCGCGCCGCTGACGGTCGGCCCTTCCTTCATCTCGCTCCGGAGTGCGTCGATGTCCATGTAGGCGGCCACCCCGGCATAGTCGGTGATGGTGCCGCCGATGGGGATCTCAAGCGTCGGCCTCCGGCCCTCCTGGACCTCAAGGCGCACAATGTCCCCGGGAACGACGCCGAGGATTTCCGCCAGCTTCGCGGAAACAAGGAGGCCGCCGGGAGGAAGCGCGACGGGGCGGCCCTTGTCATCCAACTGGCGGTTCAAGCGCGGATCCAGGGTGATGCCGTTGATGCTGACACGGCGCTCGCGATGGCCGAACATCATCCGGGCGGGGACGGCGCGGAACGGCTCGATGTCCATCACTCCCGGCAGGTGCCGCATCGCGTTGAGCGAGTGGGCGGAACCGGCCTCCACCAGGCCGAGGGTGGCCGTCTGCCGCTGGACGTGGGACCACTGGAAGTCCATCAGGTAGGCGATGCCATCCCGCATGGCTCCCGGCACGATGGGGATGGCGGTGGCGAGCGCGAGGCCCAGCGCGGTGAACAGCGACTGGAAGGGCTTCCGCTCGATGTTGCGCAGGGCCATGCGGAACGACGGCGAGAAAAGATGCGCCAAGCCCAGCCGCTCGATGAGCGTGGGCTTGAACTCCGTCGGCGGCTCCGGACGCATGGCCTCCGCGGGGGCCAGCTTCACCGCCAGGCGCACCGCTCCGGACACACCGAGGGCGACCGCCCCGGTGCTGATGAGCAGGGAAACGGAGATGGCCCGCCAGTCCGGCAGGAGCTCCAGCAACGGGAAACGGAAGAACATGTGGTAGAGGTTCACCACATTGGTCGCGAGGATCAGCCCGAGAACTCCGCCGAAGAACGTGGCGGTCGCCACGATGACCAGCGCGAACTTCATGTAGTGCCAGCCGACCGCGGCGGAGGAGTAGCCGAAAGCCTTCAACTGCGCGATCTGCTCCCGCTGGAGCTTCACCAGACGGGAAATCGCGGCGCTGGTCATGAACGCGGCGATGCCGAGGAAAATGGCGGGGAACACGACGGCGAATCCCCGGAGGATCCGCAGCTCGTCATCCAGCCGGAGGGCGGACGCATGGTCTTTCCTGCCGTAGGCGATGAGACCGCCGTAGGGTTTCAGCAACCGGTCGATGTCCGCCATGACGGCCCGCTGGGAGGCACCGGGCGCGAGGTCCACCGCCACATGGTTGAACGCGCCATCCAGGTCCAGCGCGATGGAGAGGTCCCGCTCGCTCATCCAGAAGACGCCGAAGCGCTTGTTGTCCGGCATGGTGTCCCCCGGCCGGGACTCGAAGACATACTCCGGGGAAAGCACGACGCCGGTGATCCAGAGCCGCTCGCGCAGACCGCGGATGGTCGCATCGATGTAGTCCCCCGGGCCGAAGCCATGGGCCTCCGCGAACGCCTCACCGATGACGACTTCATTCTTCGCTCCGGGACGCGGCAGCCGGCCGGAGCGGATGAACAGGAGGTTGAGCGTCTGCGGCCGGTCGTCCGGCAGCGAATGGATGGTGCCGTCCGCAGGCTCCTTCATGCCCGGGATCTCCAGCACGGCGCTGCCTTTCACGCTGGTCTCCACGGCGGCGACGCCGGAGATCTCGGCAAGGCGCGGGCGGAGGGAGTTCGGCGCGCGTTTCAGATCGGAAAAAACCTCCGCGAAGCGATGGTCCGCATAGTACTGCAAGCGGGTGACATCCAGCGAGTGGATCAGGCTGCGGGCCATGATCATGACCGCCAGCCCGCACGCCATCACCAGCGCCACGGCGATCATCTGGCCCTTCATGGAACCCAGATCGCGGACCAGTTTTTTGTCGAGCGGGTGCATCGGGGATCACCAATCGAGGCTGGCGACGGGGTTCCGTTTCCCGTTGCGGTCGATCCGGGTGATGTTGCCGTCGGAGAAATGGATGACGCGGTCCGCCATGCCGGCAATGACCGCGTTGTGCGTGATGATGACCGCCAGCGTGCCGAGATCCCGGTTCACCCGCTCGATCGCCTCCAGTACGGTCACGCCCGTCTTCACGTCGAGCGCACCGGTCGGCTCATCGCAGAGCAGGACTTCCGGCTTTTTCGCGATGGCGCGGGCGATGGCCACCCGCTGCTGCTGGCCGCCGGAAAGCTGGGACGGGAAATGGTCCATGCGGTCGCCCAGGCCCACCATGTCGAGCGCCTCCTCCGGCTCCATCGGGTCACGGGAGATCTCCGTGATGAGCGCGACGTTCTCCCGGGAGGTGAGGCTGGGGATGAGGTTGTAGAACTGAAAAATGAAACCGGCGGCATCCCGGCGGAAGTTGGTCAGTGCCCGCTCATCCGCATTCGCCAGATCCTGGCCACGGTAAAGGAGGGAGCCTTCCGTGGGGGTGTCCAGCCCGCCGAGGATGTTCAGGAGGGTGGATTTTCCACTGCCGGATGGTCCCAGCAGGACCACCAGTTCCCCCTCATAAAGCTCCAGATCCACTCCTGCCAGGGCGACCACCTCGATCTCACCGGGATAAACTTTCGTGATCCCACGGGCGACGAACAGGGGCTCGGTTTCGCGAGGGGCAGCCGGTTCATCTGGCACGCCCCAATGAGTGCCCGGAACCTCCGGTGGTCAAACCCGAAGTGGTCCGGGAGGACAGGTTGCGGCCCCGTTGGAGAAAATTTAACTTTCCCGAAGTTTCTTCCGGCGTAAATTCACCCTCATGAAATTCGCCTGCGCCCTGTTGCTCGCCGCCGCACTGACTTCATGCAACACCACCATCGGCGTGGGCCGTGACATCAAGGAGGGCTTCATCTGGTCCAAAAACAAGATCCAGGAGAAGCGCGCCCAGAGCCAGCAGGAGCAGCAATACGGTGGCTACCAGGACGATGGTGGCGCACCGGTCTATTGAGGCTGAACCAGTCCGGTTGACGTTTTCGTCGTGGCGGGTTCCACTTTCCTCGGTAGTATATATTCAATTTGATCGAAGTTCGTTTCAACCGCGGCATTTACCTGCCGGATCTGGACCTGTGGCTGGATCCTTGGGATGCGAAGCCGCGTGCCTTTGTTTCCCACGCGCACGCGGACCACTTCGCCCGGCATGAGTCCGTGATCTGCTCGGACGTGACGGCACAACTGGTGCGGAGACGGTTCCATCTGGCGGAAAACCGGTTGGTGGCGACGCCTTTCCACGTGCCGATCGTCGAGAACGGCTACCGCCTGAGATTGCTGCCTGCGGGCCACATCGCGGGTTCCGCGATGCTCCACGTCGCCCGGATCAAGGACAACGCGAGCCTGCTCTACACCGGGGACTTCAAGACCCGGCGCGGACGGACGGCTGAGCCGGTGAATTTCATCAACGCGGACACGCTCATCATGGAGACGACCTTCGGCCTGCCGATGTTCGAGTTTCCCAACCAGATGGAGATCGAATCCTCGATCCTGCGCTTCGTGAACGACGCGTTCGCGGATGGCGAGACCCCGGTGCTGCTGGGCTACTCCCTGGGGAAAGCGCAGGAGGCGCTGGCCCTGCTGGCGGAGCACGGCGTGCCGGTGATGCTGCACCCGAGCGTGGCGGAAATGACCTCCGCCTGCCGCGATGCGGGGGTGGATCTGCCGGAGCCGGTGATCTTCGAAGGAAGCATCCCGGCCGGGATGGCGCTGATCGCCCCGCCGAACGCGGTCCGCTCAAAGGCGCTGCGCGGCTTGAAGGCGAAGCGGGTGGCGATGCTGAGCGGCTGGGCGATGCAGCCGGGCGCGAAGTACCGCTACCGGGTGGACGAGGCCATCCCGCTATCCGACCATGCCGACCACCCGGGACTGATGGAGTGCATCCAGCGGGTGCGGCCGAAGCGGGTGCTGACAGTGCACGGCTATGCGCTGGAGTTCGCCGCCGAACTGCGGACGAAACGGATGGACGCCTGGAGCGCGACCGGCAACGACCAGCTCGAGCTTTCCATGGGCGAGGCATCCCGACGCCTGACCACTTCCTCCAGTCCGCGCTACAACCGGGTGATCTGCACGCTGGCGGACTTCAGCGACCTGTGCCGACTGGTGGGGGAAACCAGCAGCCGGGTGGCGAAGATCAAGTTCCTGGCATCTTATCTGGGAGCCTTGGAAAGCGACCATGACCTGCGGCTGGCGGCATTCTGGCTGACGGGCGAAGCCCTGCCCCGGCATGGCGGACGCCGTCCGCTGCACGCGGGTTCCTCCACCATCCGGCGGGCTTTGCTTTCCATCCCCGGCACCCGGGAGGAACGCTACCGCGAAATCTCCCTGGCCCAGAACGACACCTCCCGCACCGCCCGGCTGGTATTACAGGAACTGCCTCTGAAACCGGAGCCACTGGACCTCCCGGGGCTGGAGAATTTTTTTCTCTCGCTCGCGCAGGCGGAGGGTTCGCTCGACCGGATCGGGAAACTGTCCTCCCGGCTGGCGGCGCTGCACCCCATGGAGGGGGAGACGGTGGTCAAGTTGCTGACCGGCGATCTGAGGATCGGCCTCAAGGAGGGACTGGTGGAGGACGCCATCGCCTTGGCATTCAAGTCGGACCCGGCGGACGTGCGGCATGCGAACATGCTGACGGGAAACATCGGTGAGACCGCGGTCCTCGCCCGCTACCAACAACTGGAGGAGGCGGCATTGAAACCGATGGTGCCGGTGAAGTGCATGCTGGCTTCCCCGCTCGAAAGGGATGTGGCCAGCGATCTGCCGCTGTTCGACCAACTGCCGTTTCCGCCGCCCGTCTGGCTTGAGCCGAAGTACGATGGCATCCGTGCCCAGCTCCATAAATCCGGCCATGAGGTCGCCCTCTTTTCACGGGATCTCCGGCCGCTCAATGATGAGTTCCCGGAACTGGTTTCCGCCGCCAGGTTGCTGGAAGGGGACTTCGTGCTCGACGGTGAACTCATCGCCTATGCGAAGGGGCGCAAGCTGGGTTTCGCCGACCTGCAGAAACGGCTGGGCCGCACCACGGCCAGCGCGGATCTTTTTCTCACTGACGCCAGTCACGATCTCTCCGTCCCGCTGCGGTTCGTGGCGTTCGACGTGCTGTGGCTGAACGGGGATGACCTGCTTTCCAACTCCCTGACGGAACGCCGCGCGCACCTCACCCATCTCAATCTCACCGGCCCTTTCGAGGCCATCCCGGTCCACATGGCTGCCGATGCGGGCGAGATCGAAGCCCGGTTCAAGCAAGCGCTGCAGGACGGCCACGAAGGATTGATCGCCAAGGATCCCGATGATCCCTATTCACCCGGCCGCCGCGGGAAGTCATGGATCAAACTGAAGGGCGTGATGCCGACGCTCGATTGCGTGGTGGTCGCCGCGGAGCAGGGACATGGAAAGCGCTCCGACGTGCTGTCCGACTACACCTTCGCCGTGAGGGACGAGGAAAGCGGAGAGTTGAAAGTGCTGGGCAAGGCCTACTCCGGCCTCACCGACGATGAGATCGAGGATCTGACGGAACACTTCAAGCGCCACACGCTGCAGACGGAACGGCGCAAGCGCCTGGTCGAGCCGAACTTGATCCTTGAGATCGCCTTCGACGCAATCCGTCCCTCCGCCCGCCACGACTCCGGATTGGCGCTGCGGTTCCCGCGCATCAAGTCCATCCGGCGGGACAAGACGCTGGATGAGATCGACACGCTCCAGTCCGCACGGGCGCTGGTCGGTTAGAGCGGCCCGAGTTGCGGCTTTTCCTATCCCACCCTGCGGCGGCGGGTAACCAGAACCGTCGCGCCGACGAGGGCAAGCATCCCGGCGGCAGGTTCGGGAATGAGGGCATCCGGGACGACTTCGCCGCCAATCAGCTTGGCGGAGTAGATGCCCTCGTCAAATCCAGCGGGATTGAGGAAAGTGATGGCGGCCAACTGTGCCGGGGTGAGGGCACCGCCTCCGAACAGGAGCCGTTCCGCCCCTCCACCTGTTCCTGAGCCGTTCCAGTCCGTGATGCTGAGCGCACCACCCGTCCAGTCCGCGCCGGAAGAATCCCCGAAGGTAATGATGTTCGGGTTGGCGCCGGCAAGCGCGAGCTGCGCGTTCCCTGTGACAGCGAGCACGCCGAGGATCTCCGTGAAGCCGTTGAACTGGAGGACGCCTCCGGTCATGTTGACGGCGGCGGCATCTCCGATCACTCCCGCAGCCCCAGCCGAAAAGGTGCCACCATTGATCCTGATTTCCGTGGATGAATTGATCTCCCCGGTCACGGAAAGCGTCCCGGCGGTGACGGTGGTCGTTCCGGTGAATTGATTTCCGGTGGAGCTGATGATGACCGTCCCGGCATCGGTCTTGTTGATGCCGAACGATCCACCCGATTCCGTGATGGCCGCCGCGATGTTCAGGCTGGCGGTCGCAGCCGCCGCAACGGTCGAGTTCGCGGTCAGGGCGACGGCGCTGGAAACGGTGTTCGCAAGGGACTGGGACCGCAGGGTGCCGCCATTGAGCGTGAAGAACTCGGTTACATTGAGGTTGGTCCCGGCTCCACCGGTGCCGGCCCCCGGATCGAACTGCAACGTGCCGCCGCTGTTGATGACGGTGCCATCCGCGGTTCCCGTCGAAGTGCCGAGGGTGGAGTTGCCGCCCGTGCCCGCACCTTTCCGGATGCTGAGGATGCCGGCGTTCACATTCGTCACTCCGGAGTAGCTATTCGCGGCGTTGGTGAAAGCGATGGTTCCGGTGCCGGTTTTGTTGAGATTCCCCGCCCCCACAACCGCGCCATCGATGCGGAAGGTGCCGGTGCTGCTCAGGCCGCTGGTTTTCCCCGATACCAGCGTCATCCCGCGGTTGAATCCATCCACACCGTTGAAAGCGAGCGTCCCCCCGTCGAGCAGAATGTTGGAAGAGGCGGAGGAAGCCGCCCCAAGCGGACTGGCGCTGCCGCCGGCCGCCAGACTGCCCACGACCAGGGTTCCCGCGCTGATGGTCACCACCCCGGTGAAGGTATTGTTGGAAGTCAACGAAACGGTGCCTGAACCGGTCTTGGTGATGCCGTAGGTGCCTCCACTCTGGGCAATGACGCTGTTCACGGTCAGCGTGCCGCTCGTCGAGGCAAGGATGGAGTTCGCTTCCAGTACGATGCCTCCGGACCAGTTGTTGTTGCGGGTGTTGTTGCTCAGCGTCCCACCACGCAGCGTGAGATGCTCGGTGAAGGTGACATTCGCCCCCGCACCGCTGGCTCCATCAGGATCAAGGATCAGGGTCCCGGCGCTTTCGATGATCGTCCCGTTCGCCGCATTGCCGGCGGTGGATGCCCCCAGCGCGGCCGCAATCCGGGCGGAAATGTTGCCCTCCACGATCCTGGTGATCCCCGCGTAGTCGTTCGTCGTGTTCACCAGGGCGAGGGAGCCGGAACCGGTCTTGGTCAGGCCTCCGCTGCCGGTGACCTTCCCGTCGAAGCGGAATCCGAAGCCCGTGTCATTCCGGATCGTGCCGCCATTGCTGTTGAGGGTGAATCCGCGGTTGATCCCGGTGTGGGCGCTGCCGGCCCAGTCAAAGGTGCCGCCATCGAACACCAGATTCTCGGAAGCCGCGCCGGAGGCCCCCACGCCGCTGTTCGCGCCGCCGTTGCCGATCGTTCCCCGCAGCGTTCCCCCGGAAATGGTGGTCACGCCGGTATAGCTGCTGGAAGCCATCTCAAGCGTGCCGGTGCCGGTTTTCGTCAGGGACACCACTCCGCCGCCGTTTGACAACGAGCTGCCCAGAGTGGTGTTGCCGGATCCACCGATGGTCAGGGTCTGGGGACCTGCGGCCGAGCTGCTCACCCCGTTGCGGATCGTGAGCAAATTCGGGGAATCGTTGGTCCAGCTCTGGCTTCCTGAGATCGCAACCGCCACGTTCTGGCCGGAAGTCGCGGAACCGATGGTCACCGCCCCCGCTCCCGACGCGACGGTGATGCCACCCGCCAATGTGAGGGTCCGGTTCGTCCCTCCTCCCTGAAGGGTGATTGTGCCGGAGGTTCCGGTGAAGTGAAGCGAGCCGAGTGACGGTGCGCCATTGAGTGAAACAGTCTGCGCGGTGGTCAGTGAAGTGACGCTGAAATAGACGTCGTCCAGCGCGGCGGGGACCACCGCGGCCCCTGCACCGTCCTCATCCTCCGCCCAGTTGGCGGCGGTCTGCCAGTTTCCATCCGCGGCGGAGTTCGTCCAATAGCGGTCATCCGCGCGGACACTGCTGAAAGAGACGACGAGGCTGGTCAGCCAGAAGAAAGTCTTGGGTTTCATCGGGGGTTTTTCGCAAAGGGGGGGGAAAGAATCCCTCCCCTCACACTCCCACACGAATCAACTCCAGGACCCGGTGTCAAGCCAACTCAGGACGCCCGCAGGTCAATGGTCGATGGCCTTTTCCGCGCCAAGGCCGGTGTGGGCACGGACGCTGAACTCCGCAAACTTTTCCTCACTCTCCGGCTCCTTGCTGATGAGACTGCCCACGATGGCGGCGATGAAGCCGATGGGGATGCTGACGATACCCGGGTTGTTGAGCGGGAAGAGCGCGTCCATGCCCATCAGATTTTTCATCACGCTCGGGCTGAGGATGATGAGGATGATGCTGCTGGAAAGCCCGGCCATGAGGCCCCAGACCGCGCCGCTGGTGTTGAACTTCTTCCAGAAGATGGTGAGAACGATGGCAGGAAGGTTCGCCGAGGCGGCCACGGCGAAGGCGAGGCCGACAAGGAACGCCACGTTGATTTCCTTCAGCAGGATCGCGAGGACGATCGACATGGCACCGACGACGAACGCGGCGATCCGGGCGACCTTGACCTCCGTGTCCTGGGACACCTCCTTGCCGTGCTTGAGCACGTTGGAATAAAAGTCGTGGGCGAACGAGGTGCTGGCGCTGATCGTCAGACCGGCGACCACCGCGAGGATGGTGGCGAAGGCGACCGCCGAGATGAAGGCGAAGAAGATGTTTCCGCCCAGCACGTGCGCCAGCTCGGGAGCGGACATGTTCTCATTGAAGCCGAGGATTTCCTGCGGACGGACGAGCGTCAGCGCGCCGAAACCGAGGAAGGTGGTGAGGATGTAGAAGATGCCGATGATGACCATGGCCCACACCACCGAGACACGGGCGGTCTTCGCGTCCGGGACGGTGTAGAAGCGGACGAGGACGTGCGGCAGGCCGGCGGTGCCAAGTACCAGCGCGAGACCGAGCGAGATGAGGTCCAGCGGACCCCACTTGCTCACATCCATGCCGAACTTCATCCCGGGATCGAGGAAGTTCCTCGTCACCTCCATGCCGGTTTTCGCATCGGTGTATTTGTGGGAGGCGACGGCGTCGAAGAAGGCGGGGAAGCTGAAGCCGAACTTCTGCATGACCAGCACGCTCAGCAGGATGGTGGCACCCATGAGCAGCACCGCCTTGATGATCTGCACCCAGGTGGTGCCGTGCATGCCACCGAAGATGACATAAACGATCATCAGGATGCCGACTCCGGCGATGGCGATGTTCTGGGAGATCCAGGGATAGTCCTCCTTGAGCAGCATGTTCACCAGCAGGCCGGCGCCGCTCATCTGGGCCACCATGTAGAAGGTGGAGACGGTCAGCGTGCTGACAGACGCCGCGGCGCGGACCGGGCGGGCCTTCAGGCGGTATGCGAGCAGGTCCGCCATGGTGTATTTGCCGGCGTTCCGCAGAGGCTCCGCCACCACGAAAAGAACGGTGAGGTAGGCGACGAGGAAGCCGACGGAATACATGAAACCGTCGTAGCCGAAGAAGGCGATCATCCCGGAAATCCCCAGGAAGGAGGCTGCGGACATGTAGTCACCGGCCACGGCGAGGCCGTTCTGCCAGCCTTTGATCGAACGGCCGGCGGCGAAATAGGCGCTGGATCCGGTATTCTTTTTCGCACTCCAGACGGTGATGCCGAGCGTGGCGATCACGAAGGCGAGGAACATTGCAATGGTCATGGACGGAAAGGAATCAGTGGGTTTCGTGTTTGATGATCTCCGCCGCGGCGCGGTCGAAGGTGGCGGCTTTCCGCATGTAGATCCACGCCATGCCCCAGGCCATGAAGAACTGGGAGAGGGCGAAGAGGTAGGCCACGTTGATCTTGCCGAAGACCGGCTGCTTCATCAGGTCCAGGTGCCAGCCGACGAAGTAGAGAAGGGCGAAGTAATAAACGAGGAAGAAGACGCAGCACGGGATGGTGAACCTTTTCTTCGCCGCCAGGAGCTCCTGGAACTCCGGCTTGCGGGACAAGGCCTCCCAATCGGGCCGGGTGGATGGGTTGTTTGCCATGGGGTATCCCCACCGACTAACAGCCCGGCCGGACCGTGTCAAACAACGGACTTCCGGAGGCACGGGTTATTTGGGGGAGGCCGGGGATCGGGGGCAAGCTGGCCCTCCCGGCCAGCTTGCTTATTCCGCATCGGGGTGGTGCGGATAATGGGAGAACTCCACCGAGATACCGATGGACGCCGCCGCCAGAAGGAATTCGGGAGTGAGGATGTCCGAATGGATGGCGGCATCGCGAAGCTCGATTCCGAAGTCCAAGGCGAACCAATCCACCGAGGGAAATTCCCGTATGAGTTCCAGACAACGCCGATTGCCGTTGATGAAACCGATGGCATCCCGAAGCTGGACATCGAAATCCCTGAAATCCGCGTCACTGACGACAAAGTTCACGCCGGACGATTCGTTCAGACGTCCATCCGGCTTGGACTTCACGCGGGGCTCGCCCTTTTGCCAGATCCGGTCCGGCTCAAGCTGAACGGTGGCCAACAAGGCGCGAGTGTCGAGAAACTTGCCTGAGACTCTGAGGATGCACGACATGGGGAATCAAAATTCTCTCGAGTCCCTTGTGCGATGTTCAGCGGTCTGCGGCATGGATATCCAGGATTTTCACATGCCGGTCAGCATCATCAATCCAATACATCAGTGCGAAATCGCCAACGATGGCGACGTGCAGCAGTCTCCCACTGTCGTCGTAGTCAATAGCGTCAGAAGATCCCAACGGATCTTCGCCGATGGAAGAGAACGATGATCTGATGGCTTTCCGGAACCTAGCAGGGAGGCGCTCGACGAACTCCACCACATCCATCGAAATAAGAAGCCTGTAATCCATCCTCAAGAAACAAGACGCTGATCGTATTCCTCAAGTGAAAGCCAGTTCCCGGGGTCAGAGTCATCAATCTTCCTTGCAATGGTTGATCGATATTCAGCCAAGTCCCTGTGCCTAAGCACAACAAGGAACGCAGCGAGTTGGCGGCGCTCCTCCAGCGGAAGGCTTTCGAGCTCACTTTTGATCTCTTGAACGCTCACAGTGAAAGGCTATCCTGAGAAGCGGTTTTTGCAATTCTCTTCTTTACCGAGGCAATCCCCCCCAGCGGAACACACCGAGAACACACCACTGCCAAAGTGCGCATCAACCACGCGGGATCTCCTTCTTCCGGAAGCAATCCATCGTATGATCCTCCACCATCCCCACGGCCTGCATGAAGGCATACATGGTGGTGGAGCCGACGAAGTTGAAACCAGCCTTCCGCAGGGACTTCGAGAGCGCGTCGGACTCCGGGGTCTTGGTCGGGAAATCCGCCATCACCTTGAATTGGCTGCGCCTGGGCTTTCCTCCGATGAAGCTCCAGAGGAACTCCACGGGATTTTCCAGCTTCAGCCAGGCTTGCGCGTTCGCGCGGATGGCGAAGATCTTTCCGCGGTGGCGGATGATGCCCGGGTCCAGCACGAGCTTCTCCAGTTGCGCGTCCGTCATCTTCGCCACCTTCACCGGGTCGAAGTGGTGGAACACCTTCCGGTAGTGCTCCCGCTTCTGGAGGATGGTCCACCAGGAAAGCCCTGCCTGCATGCCCTCCAGGCAGATCATCTCGAACAGATGCCGGGGATCGCGCGAAGGCACGCCCCATTCCTCGTCATGGTATTGCGTGTACAATGGCCGGTCGGCAGGGAGCCAGGGGCAGCGGCATTTTCCATCAGGGAAGTCACTCATGGCCTGAAAATAGTGTTCATCAGAACTCTTTGAGCAAGTGGATTCGGCTGAGGGACGGCATTTCAACCACAGCCCCTCCGAATCACGTCTTGCCCCCTGCCGCTCCGCCTGCTTCCATCCGCGCCCCAACCCGCCGATCCCTTATGGCCAACAAAGACAACACCGACCCCGCCCGCATGGAAAAAATCGTGTCGCTCTGCAAGCGCCGCGGATTCATCTTCCAGGCTGGCGAGCTGTACGGGGGCCTCAACGGCGTGTGGGACTACGGCCCGCTGGGCGCTGAACTGAAGCGCAACCTGAAGGACTATTGGTGGCGCAAGACCGTGCAGGAGCGCGATGACGTGCTGGGCATGGATGGCTCGATCCTGACGATGGAACAGGTGCTGGTCGCCTCCGGCCACGTCGGCGGCTTCAGCGATCCGATGTCCGACTGCCTCCTTTCCAAAGCCCGCCTCCGCGCGGACCAGATCCCCGAACAAGACGGCACCGCCGTCTGGTTCAGCGGCGCAAAGCACCCGGCCTCCAACTGGAGCGTGCAGCGCGAATTCGCCGTGCTCATCGCCCCCGGAAAGGAAGTCGGAGAGGCGCACAAGACCGCCCGCAAATACTACGCGGAGTTCAACCCGGACAAGAAGATCTCCCCGAAGGAGCTGGAACTGGACGAGGTGCGCCGCGAGGAAGTCACCGGCACCACCCGCTTCAACCCTGAAAACGGTTCGCTCCTCACCGAGCCACGCCAGTTCAACCTGATGCTCCAGACGAACTTCGGCGCGACGGGCGAGCAGATCGCCTACCTCCGCCCGGAGACGGCCCAGTCGATCTTCGTCCAGTACAAGAACGTGCTGGATTCCAACCGGGTGAAGCTGCCCTTCGGCATCGCCCAGGTCGGCAAGTCGTTCCGCAACGAGATCAACCCGCGCAACTTCACTTTCCGCTCGCGTGAGTTCGAGCAGATGGAAATCGAGTATTTCTGCCACCCGGACGATGGCATGCGCCTCACCGACGAGTGGCTGGAAACCCGCCTCGCCTTCTACGAGGAAATCGGCATCCCGCGCACGAAGCTGCACATCAACGACATTCCGGATGGCGAGCGTGCCTTCTACTCGAAGAAGACCTACGACATCGAATACGAGTTCCCCTTCGGCGTGCAGGAACTGGAAGGTGTGGCCTACCGCACCGACTACGACCTGGGTGTGCACCAGAAGTCCGCCGGCAAGCCGCTCCTCTACTTCGACGAGGAGACCAAGGAAAAGTTCCTCCCCCACGTCGTCGAGCCGTCCGCCGGTTGCGACCGCACCGTGCTGGCGCTCATCTGCGAGGCCTTCGACGAAGAGACGCTCACCGATGAGAAGGGCAAGGAGGACGTCCGCACCGTGCTGCGCTTCAAGCCCGCGCTGGCTCCGGTGAAGGTCGGCATCTTCCCGCTCCTCAAGAAGAACGAGGAGCAGGTCGCCATCGCCCGGGAAATCCAGTGCTCCCTGCAAAAGTGGATGACCGTTTCCTACGACGATGGTGGCGCCGTCGGCCGCCGCTACCGCCGCCAGGACGAGGTCGGCACTCCCTTCTGCGTGACCGTCGATTTCGAAACCATCGGCCAGGGGGAAGGCGAAGGCGCGGAGGCCCTGAAAGGCACCGTCACCATCCGCCACCGTGACTCCATGGAGCAGGAACGCATCGCCATCGACGCGCTGCTTCCATGGCTGCTGGAGCGGGTGCGCTGAACCCGCCCATACCTTCCATGATTCTCCCAACGCCGGTCTTCGGACCGGCGTTGTCGTTTCAGGCCCTGCGGCGGCGGACCGCCATCACGCCCAGCGCACCGATTCCCAGCAGAGCTGCGGATGGTTCCGGCACGCTCACGATCTGGAGCGAGTTGAGGAAACCCCGGTCCACGGCACCGGTATTTTCACCGATCACGGCGAAGTTGAGCGCCTGGCCCTCGGAAAGCGTCACCGTCAGCTTCATGTAGGTCTCCCCCTGCACCCAGGAATTGGGCGCGGTGGAGGTTTTCAGATAGGTCACCGTGCTGTTGAAATAACCGGAATAGTCGAAGTTGGATCCGACAACACCCGCACCGGCGTAGGCGGTCTGCTTGTAGTCGTTGGTGTTGTAACTGGTGTTCCGCGCCGTGAGGTAAATGTCATAGGTTCCCGCAGCAAGACCCGTCACCTGTCCGCCGATCGCCCAGGAATTGGTCAGAAAGATGGCATCCCTGCCGACGGATGTCCCCCCATAGATACCCGTGCTATACACACCGGCGAGGTTGGAGACACGCGTGGGCTGGGTGGCGAGGTTCACGTTCTGCAGGGCTGCGGTGGAGGACACCCCGAAGTTAAGTCCCACTCCGGTCGCCCCGCTGCCATCCGAGAAGACCAGCCCGGAAGTGACGTCCGGCACAGCGTTGTTGTCCGTGCCGGTAACCTTGTTCCAGCTGGTGCCCGCGGTCGGATCAACCGTATGCCAAGGACTGTTAACGAGGTCCGCCCCCGCGACCGTGGTGGGGCCGAAGTCGAACATGATCGACGCGGCGTGAACCTGGGAAATCAGAACTGCGGCGGAGGAAAGCAGCGCGGGGAGAAGAAATCTCATGATTTGCGATGAATGGATACATTTATCTACGTTCTTACCAGCGCATTCTTACGGCACCCGCAACTGTCGCTCCCTGCTGATCAGTGAGAACCGTTGGGACAGCCCGGCTTCCGGTTTCATGACAACCCACCAAGGGTCTTGCCCCGGGCAACGCGTGCGAAGGCTCGGACCTTGACCCGTCCGCCCCCCCGCCTAACCTCTGCGGCGATGTCCGCTCCGACGCTCACTCCGATGATGGCCCAGTACCAGGCCATGCGGAAATCGCTGCCGGGGGATGTGATCCTGCTCTACCGGCTGGGCGACTTCTACGAGATGTTCTTCGAGGACGCTAAGACCGCCGCGCCGATCCTCAATGTGGCCCTCACCAAGCGCGGCGGCACGCCGATGTGCGGGGTGCCCTACCATGCCGCCCAAGCCTACCTCGCCCGTCTTTTGAAAGCGGGCAAGCGCGTGGCCATCGCGGAGCAGACATCCGAGCCGATCCCCGGCAAGCTGGTGGAGCGGGAGATCGCACGGATCCTCACGCCGGGATCGATCGATGACCTGACCTTGCTGGAGGATGAGCGGCCGAACTATCTCGCCGCCGTTTTCCGCCATGGGAAAAAAGCGGGCCTCGCCTGCATCGACCACACCACCGGAGAGTTCACGATCTGCGAGTTCACGGACAATGGCCAGCTTCTGGACGAACTGGCGCGCATCTGCCCGTCCGAACTGCTGGTGCCGGACCACCAGACATCCGAGTTCGGCCATCTGGTGAACTGCCTGGCCTACGAGGGCTACTCTTTCCTGCCGGAACATGCGTCCCAGTTGCTGAAGGAACACTTCGGCGTCCACTCGCTGGACGGCTTCGGCTGCGCCGACCTGCACGCGGCCTCCGGCTCGGCGGGTGCCATCCTCCACTATCTGATCCACCAGCTCCGCCGGCCATGCGGCCACCTCAACCCGCCGCGGGTCAGGGAAAGCGAGCACCACGTGCTGATCGACGCGTCCTCCCAGCGGAACCTCGACCTGGTGGACTCCCGGAGCGGCAAGCAGCACACCTTGCTGGGCGTGCTCGACCGCACCGCCACACCGATGGGCGCGCGCCTGCTGCGCGACTGGATCCTCCATCCGCTGCGGGACCTGGCCACGCTGACCGCCCGGCAGGATGTCATCGCCGCGTTTCTCGCCGAGCCATTTCTGCTGTCGAAATGCCGGGAATCACTCAAAGGCATCCGTGACATCGAGCGGACCACCTCGCGGCTTTCGCAAGGCTCCGGAAATGCCCGCGACCTCCAGTCGCTGTGTCTCTCGCTGGGATATATCCCGGCGCTGAAAGAGGATCTTTCCTCGCTGGGCACCACCCATTTCTCCCTCGTCGAGCGGCTTCACGATTTCAGCGACCTGACGGACCACCTTTCCCTCGCGCTGGCGGACGAACCACCCGCGAACCTGAAGGACGGCGGCATCATCCGCGACGGCTGGTCCGCGGAACTGGACGAGCTGCGCTCCGCCGCGCGCGGAGGGAAGGACTGGATCGCCCGGCTGCAGGAAGACGAGCGGAAGCGCACCGGCATCGATTCGCTCAAGATCAAGTTCAACAACGTCTTCGGCTACTTCATCGAGATCACCTCCACCCATCTGGCGAAAGTCCCGGACGACTACACGCGGAAGCAGACGATGGCGAACTGCGAGCGGTTCATCACCCCCGGCCTGAAGGAGATGGAGAACAAGGTGCTGGGCGCGGAGGAACGGTCGAAGAAGCTGGAGGCGGAGCTTTTCATCGAGCTGCGCGGGGAGGTGGTGAAGCGCCTCACCCAACTCCAGGAAGCCGCCGCTGCGGTCGCCCAGGTGGATGTCCTTTGCTCGCTGGCGGAGGTGGCTCAGCTCCACCGGCACTGCCGTCCGGTGCTGGAGAACTCCCGCGCTTTCTTCGTCACCAACGGCCGCCACCCGGTGCTGGAACAGACGCTGGTGGACACCAAATTCGTCCCTAACGACACGGAACTGGATCCGGACACGGCCCGCCTGCAGATCCTGACCGGCCCGAACATGGCGGGTAAATCCACCTACATCCGCCAGATCGCGCTGATTTCCGTGATGGCCCAGATCGGTGCCTATGTTCCGGCGGATGCGGCCACCCTCGGTCTGGTGGACCGCATTTTCTGCCGCGTGGGGGCCTCCGACGACCTTTCAAGGGGGCAGTCCACCTTCATGGTGGAGATGAGCGAGACGGCGCTGATCCTGAACCACGCCACGGACCTGTCGCTGGTCATTCTCGATGAGATCGGCCGGGGCACCGCGACCTTCGACGGATTGTCCATCGCCTGGGCGGTCGCGGAACACCTCCACGACATCACCGGCTGCCGGACCCTGTTCGCCACCCACTACCATGAGCTGACGGACCTCGCGAACACCAAGCAGGCCGTCGCCAACTACAACGTGGCCGTGCGGGAGTGGAACGACGAGATCATCTTCCTCCACAAGATCCTGCCCGGAGCCGCGGACAAGTCCTACGGCATCCAGGTGGCCAGGCTCGCCGGACTGCCGAAGCCGGTGCTGGACCGGGCGAAATCCATCCTTTCCCACCTGGAGCTTCACTCGGTGAAACCGGAGGCAAAGAAGCAGGGGCCGAAGGCGAAGAACACGGTCCAGGACTCCCTGCCGAGGGCGAACCCGCCGCAGATGGATCTGTTCGCGGATTTCTGATGCGTCCCGGCTGGCGGAATCAGGCGGCCATCACATCATAGACGACCACCTTGCTCCACAGGTGCGAGCATTCCTCGACAAATTTCTTGTGGGCGGGGTCCACCTGATAGGCGTTCTGGCCCTCGACGTCGTCGAAACAAAGCATCTCGGAAACGTGGTAGCTGTTCTCCACGACATCCCGCTTTTCGGTGGAGGCCGGGACGCCGACGTGGATCGCGCGTACGGATTCGATCTCGCCGAGTTTCTTGATCCCGGCGATGAGCGCGGCGCGGTCCTCCGAAGAGTCCGGGTTTTTCAGCCAGAAGAACACGTGATGTACAAGCTTCGGCACCGTGGCCTTTCCGGCGGGGGGTGCGGTTTTGGTTTCAGCGGATGCCGCTGCGGCCACGCCCATAAGGGCACCGCCGACGATGAATTTTCTACGTGAGGTCTGGTTCATGATCCGCCGATCCTAAAAAAGCATGCACCCACTTCAAAAGGAATCTGCCGCAAAGTGAAAATACCCGGCGCAACCCCTCAAAAAAGCTCCAGCCTTAGAATTTCCAAAAAACAGGTATTATATTTCCATTAATTATTTGCCATTCGGGATGGAATGGTTACTTTGTTCCCAACCTGTTCCAAGCAGGGTGTGGCGAGGGTCCGGGGGGAGCCAAACTGCATTCTGCTTGTCGATATGGTGATTACGGCGCGGGTCTGGCAACGGACCCGCGCCTATTCTTTTCCCGGAAACGTGAGCCGGCGTAAAAAGAAAGGCTCCTTTCCACGAAGGGAAAAGAGCCTCTGCCGGTGGCGGGTCCGCGTCAGAGCGGACGCGCGTAGGTATCGCAGCGGTTGTGCCAGCCCGGGAGCCACTTGCCCTCGTTGCGGGCGGCAGGGGCATTCTGGACGCGGCGGGAAAGCATCCGCTTGGCGGAGGCGGCGAACTCGCTGGCCGCGGCGGGGCCGGCGGGAACCTCACGCATGTTCCCCAGCACCTGCATCAGGCCCCAGCCCATGCCATTGTAACGCTCGGTGGCCTGGATCCCCTCTCCCTTGAAGTTGACGTAGTCGATCAAGGCATAGGTCCCCTGCGGCGTGGTGGCCACCTTCCGGTAGTTGGCCTCGATCTTCGCCCGTTCCGATGGCGGGGCCGCGGCCAGGATCTTCGGCAGGGCACCGCGGGAGCGGGAAATGATGTAGTCGGTCTGCACGCCGATGTTCCCCGCCAGCCACGTCCGGAGACCGGAAAGCTCCGGACCGTTGAACTGCCGCTGGAACTCCGCCTTCGTGGTCCACGGGCTGTGCCGCTGCCGCGCCACCGCCGGAGGATTCGCCCCTTGCGCTTGGGCGAATGCGACAAACTGCGGCCAGCTTTCCTCGAATGGTCCGCGCTGGCCCGCCGGATACCAGATGAAGTGCCCGATGCCCAGCGACGGGAATCCCTCCCCGCTGTTCCACGCCGTCAGGCCATTGACCGTCCCGCCGCTTTCATTCTGCCAGATCTTCCGGCCGATGGCCGCCTTCTGGGCACCGCTCAGGCCGGTGGCCACGGCGGCGGGGGCACCTGCAGGAGCGGGAGGGTTCGCGGTCGAACAGGCGGTGAGAAAGACCGCGGCAGCGGCGGCACAGGCGAAAGAGGCGGCTTGCATGATCCCATCCTAGGCCCATTCTGGATGAAACGGCAAGCGAACCATGAGCAAGATCCCTTGGGACAGCATCCTCAGAATCACGCCCTTCGACGTGGTGAAAATCCTCCTCACCGCCATCATCATCCTGATTGTCAACAAGATCCAACTGGTGAACGACCGGCTTTCCGCGCTGCTGATCGCCCTGCCGCTGACCTCCCTGCTGGCGATGATCTGGATGCACCAGGGGAAACAGACACCGGAGCGCATCGCCAACCACTCGGAGGGCACCTTCTGGTTCGTCCTCCCGACCCTGCCGATGTTCCTGGTCTTTCCGTGGATGCTGCGGAATGGCTGGGGATTCTGGACGGCGCTGGTGGCGAACTGCCTGCTGACCGCCGCGCTGTTCTGGGCGATGGTCTTCGTCCTGCGCCGCTTCGGCATCGACCTGATGCCGAAATAGTCACGCATCCCACGGGCAAATTCCCCACCCCTTGCAAGTTTGGGCTTGTCAGCGGGGCGGTTTGCTGATTTGACCACCGGTCCCGGTTCTGCCACCGGACCAACCCTTCCTTGTGTTTTGAGCGATCAAGCCCCGTCACTGCCAGACAACGTAGTTCCGTTTGAGCAAACGCGGCCCCAATCGCGCTTTCCCGGCTCTCCCATGAAAAGCGATCTTGTCGAAAAGGCCTCCGATATCGTCACCGACCCTCTGGTCCTGATCAACCTGGTCTCCCAGCGCGTCAGACAACTCAACAGCGGACGCTCTCCCCTGGTGCCCACCCGCCCCAGCATGGGCGTGGCGGACATCGCCCTGACCGAGATCATCGAAGGCAAGATCAAGCTCGTCAACAAAGCCGAGGCCGCGGGCGAGTGACCCGCTCCCGGGAAGGATCGCCATGAGCTCCGAGATCGCCACCAACCGGAAGGCCGGGCGCGATTTCCATATCCTTGAGAAATACGAAGCCGGCCTTGAACTCAAAGGCACGGAGGTGAAATCCATCCGGGCGGGCAAGATCAATGTTTCCGACGCGTTCGCACGCATCGAGAAGAACCAGATCTTCCTCTACGGGTGTGACATCCAGCCGTGGCAGACCGCCGGCGAGTGGTTCAACCACACCGCCAAGCGTCCGCGGCGGTTGCTGCTCCACAAGCGGGAGATCATGAAACTGGCGGCTGCGGTGGCCATCAAGGGCTGCACCCTGCCACTCCTCCGGATGTACTGGAAGGACCGCCGCGTGAAGGTGGAGATCGGCGTCGGCAAGGGGAAAACCCATGCCGACCAGCGCCACGACCTGAAGGAGAAGGTCGAACTGCGCGAAGCGCAGCGCGAGATGTCCCGCTTCAACCAACGGTGACGCGACGGCGGGCGTTGGCCGCCGCCGCGCCTTTCACCGAAGGTTCACCGGGACACCACAACCCGGTAGAACCCGGCAACCCGCAGCGTGGCTCCCGTGGAAATCACTTCGGTTTTAACCGATCCATCCCCGGCAATTCCGGTTCTCACGTTCTCCCAGCCATTCTCCTTCAGGTCGGGGCTGTACTGGATGTCATAAACCCGTCCGGCAATGGTCTGGAAGGTGACGGCAACGGCCACGCCCTGTCCTGCCTGTTCCGACGGCGGGACGGTCACGGACGTTTTCAGAGCGCTCAGCCTGTCCTTGGGATTGGTGCCCGCCACATACTCGTCGCGGTTGCTGATCCCGTCACCATCGCTGTCATCCCCGCCCAGGAAACCCGCGGAGGCGGTGCGGCTGTTGAAATGTTCCAGCATCCAGTGATCCGGAACACCGTCGCCATCCGTGTCCGAAAGCTGGAAGTCCGAAAGGATGGCCTGGTCACCCGCATAGCTGACCATGAACGATCCGAGGCCGTCTTTGGTTGCAACCCTGCTTCCTTCGGGCGCTGCAGCAAAGGTCCCGCTCACGGTTCCGGTGGAGGTGAGGACCGGAAACCGGTCATCCTTCGAAAGACGCTCCAGGAGGTCCACCGGCACATGGATGTCCAGTCCACCGGCAAGGGAGACATCCCCTTCCACCGCCAGTTTGTCAAACTGCCCTTCGGCTGTGCCGGCGATCTCAACGGAAAGGACTCCGGCGCTTTCCTGCCGGTAGTTGCCCCGGATCCTGATCTCTCCCGGTGAGTTGCCGGGTGCCACGACGGAGGAGTTCGTGACATCCCCGATGATCTGTCCGTTGCCGCTGAGCTGGCCGCGCTCCACAATATGAACACCGGATTCCGCCGTAATGGCTCCGGTCGAAAGCTTGAAATCCGTGACACCGCTGACTCCGGCCCCGACACGCAGCGAAGCGATCCCGACTTCCGCGGCTGGACCTACCACCGGCACGCCAACGTCCGGAATGATGTCCACGTGGTTGTATTCCGCAGGCGTCAGGCTGGCAGTCCAGCGGCCGAAATCATCCCAGATGCCTCCGATGAGGTCCCGCCAGCGCAGCCGCGGGGCGAAGACCATGACACTGTAGCCGGAATCCTCCTCGAACCGCGTCTGGTAGGCCACCTGTTGGAAGGCATTATAGGCCTTCGGATCGATCCCGATCTCCCTCATCATCTTTCCATCCACGGTGTCCCCGGCCTGGGTGACCTTGACGAGATCCCGCCCGTCGGTGAGGAAGATCGCCTGGTAGGTCGGATTCCCATTCAACTTCGCGCCGAACATGACAGTGCCATTGTCGCTGAGCCGGCTCATCGCGAATCCGGTGATGGTCGCGCCACCGGGAGTGAGGTCCCCCGTTTTCGCCAGCAGCCGCTGGGTGACACCGTTTCCGACAAACAGCGCGCTTCCTCCGTTGTAGTAGCCGACGAATGAGACATCACCGGAAGCATTGATCCCTACCGAACTGTCGAACGCGGTGAAGGTGCCGAGACCACCTGGCACCTGCTGGCCGGGGTAGGCGATCGCTTTCACGCTGCCGGCATCCCGACCCTTGAAGATGCCGCCACCAGTGTGGTTGCCGGAGGTGTCGTTCAGGTGGGCATAGAACACGGCCTCCCCGGCGTCATTGAGGTCCTGGGGGCTTATCCAGCTGAAAGTGCGGTTGGTGCCGGGAGCGGAATCCCTCGAAACGGCGATCTTCACCAGGGACCCGGTGGTGGAACGGCGGTACACGGAGTATTTGTTGTGCACGTCCGGGTGGTTGAGTTCCCCTGCGATGAGCATCTGCCCACGGTCGCGGAGCGACCCATGGATCGAGGTGAATGTGTGGGAGGTTCCGGGTGCGGCCTGTCCGGCCCTCACCACCTCCGCGACGGTCCCATCCGGGTTTCCGATGAAAAGCCCCCATCCGCCTGGGGCAAGCCCCCAGATCCCCACCTGTCCCTGGTCATTGATCCCCGCCTGATAGGTACTGGACAAGGTGTAGCTCTTGTCGGTCACCGTCTGTCCGGCCACCACCACGGCGCGGAGGGTGGATGGAGACCGCCCCGCGACAACCGCATCCCGCTCGATGCCGTCCAGCCCGCGGAGCCTCACAAATCGGGAAATTTCCGAAAATCGGTTCGTTTCCACCCGATCCAACCATCCCACAACTGTTCCTTTGCCCGGAATGATGGCTCCCGGTCTCATCACCTCGCGGACTCCGGAGGCATCCGCCACGAAAACACCCATGACATCCGCATTGGTCAAACGGGCATCGAAGGCCGCTCCACGGTTGGACATCGCGAAGGAACCCGCATTGGAGAAAGTATCCGTTCCTCCCGGGGCCGGATGACCGGGTGCGGCGAGGGTGTAGGTCCGGTCGGAGAAAATCTGGCCGGATCCGGAGATGGTGGCCGCGAGCCAGAACGGCGTGGCCAAGACCAAAAGGGAAAGTTTGTTTTTCATGGCAGGACGAGAAAATTCGTCCACACCATGTATTTACTCAGCATATCATGTCAATCACGAAAAACTCTGCGTGTTATTCCGCAACTGGCTGCGCTTTCAATATATTAGGTTCATTCTCTTCCACCGGAACAGCCCGTGCAGGAGGCGGAGTGGCCGGCATCTCCGGCGTGACGGGGGTGGCCCTGGGAGGGGCCGGGGGAGCCTGTTCGACAGGCATTGCTTTCGGAGCGGTGGGTTCGGGCTTTGGAGCCGGCGGCCGGACGACGCGCTCCTCCAGCATGCGGACGCGTTCCGGACTGGGCCGGACCAACTGCGCCTTCGGAGGCGGAGGTTCCTCCATGGGAGCCGCTGGAGGCGCCGGAGCCGGAGGTGCGGGAGGCATTTGCTCCGCCACCGCGGCGGCTTTCGGAGGAGCGATCTTCATCTGCTCCTCGGTAGGTGGCGTCCTCCGCATCTTGATCTCCACCCGACGGTTCGGGGCCTGCTGGTCCTTGTCCCCAGCGGTGATGATGGGCTGGAACCTGCCGTAGCCCCGGGTGATGATCTTTTCCGGGTCGAAATACATGGATTTCACCAGGTATTCCTTCACGGCTTCCGCCCGGCGGATGGAAAGCTCCAGGTTCGCCGGATCACTGCCGATGAGGTCGGTGTGGCCCTCGATCCAGCAATACATGGTGGGGTTGTTGTCGAGCAGGCTGCCCAGCTTGAAGAGGCCCACCTTCGCGCTTTCCCGCAGTTCCGCCTTGTTGAACTCGAACAGCAGGTCGCTGGGGAGCATGGTCTTTTTCCCAAGCAGTTGGTTGGCGGGAAGCCCGATCAGTTCATCCAGCGAGGTGACGCCATCCAGGCTGCCCTTCTCCGCCTTGCCATTCGCGCCCCGCTTCATCACATCATCGGTGAATTCGGAAAACTCGGAGTCCGCTTTCAGCGAACCGGGGTCCACGGTCACCTGACCGACGGCGGCGGGTTTCATCTCCGTCTCGCTGCGACCGAGTTCCGGCAGATCATCGGCGATGTCGATGACGGGGGAGACGGTGGGAGCGGTGGCGGTCGGGGAGCCGGAGGCGGCCGGATTCGAGGGAAGGATGGCAACGGTGGTCTCCACCACCTGCGGAGCCATGTCCACATCCAGATCCTTCACCGCATCCAGAAGATCCACGTCATCGAGAAGCTTCGCCGTATCCGCAGGCGGCGGGGGCACGAAATCCTCCGGCGGAGGCGTGATGGTGAAGCGGTCCTCCGGAATGACCTCCGTGGGATTGAGGATCGACACCCGCTCGGTCGTGGTATCGGCGGGCTGGATCCCGAGCGCGAACTTCACCTGGTCCAGCGCGAAAAAGACAACGACATGGAGCAGGATGGACGCCAGCATGGCGGCAGCCGCCCACCAGCCAAGATGATCCTGGTTGGTCGGACGATATGAGGACCCGGCACTGCCCTGCTCCCATGAATAGCGATCAGACACGCCCGATTATACGCGAGGGAAACACGCTGGCAATCACCGGAATTTTGTGATAATGGAGGTCGCACTTCAAACCAACACGCCCATGGCCGCCAAGAAGACCGCGAAAAAAGCCGCCGCCAAAAAAACGGCGAAGGAATCCACCGAAGCACCTGCCAAAAAAGCGGCGCCCAAGAAAACCGCGGCGAAGAAGACTGCGAAAACGGCTCCCAAGGCTGAGAAAAAAGCAT